>CAXEKM010000098.1:0-9166 GCA_963996645.1 uncultured Marinoscillum sp. | reverse complement strand
GTCAGTTACTGAATTAAGTTCAATCTCTAGCATATCACGAAGGTGCTTCCAGCTGGTACGGCTGGCTCCATGCACTTGCGGCATACATCTTAAGCTATAAGGGTCCTGAACACGCGCACAACCAATGTGAGAGTGAACTACTTCCGATTCGTGGAGGAGGGTTCTGATACGTTCTGCTACGTATTGATTGCCTGGATATGGTCTTAATTGATGTAAGTCAGGGCTAAATGGTTTGACAGATCCTTTCAAACCTTCAATCATCATGGCTCCGGTAATGTCAGCACAAGTCAATACATTGTGAAGCTGCTCTACCATTTGTACTGCATGTGCAGCTATAAATTGAGTTCCATTTATGAGAGCAAGACCTTCTTTTGGTGACAGTTGAATAGGTTCTACACCTAAGGAAGCCAAGACTTTACCAGCTTCCTGAGCTGTGCCATTGTAGTCTACCATGCCCATGCCAATATGAGGTAGGAATACGTGAGATAATGGAGCCAAATCGCCAGATGCTCCTACCGACCCTTGAGCTGGAACTATTGGAGTGACATCTTTTTCCAACATCCAAATCATTCGTTCCAGTGTGTGAAGAGCAATGCCTGAGAACCCCTGAGCTAGTGCTTGAAGTTTCAAGACCATCATGAGTTTGACCTGTTCATTGGTCAACAATTCTCCAACTCCAACAGCATGACTCATCAAGATGTTGGTTTGCAACTGGACTAAATCCTGTGCGGAAACACGGGTGGTACATAAAGGACCAAACCCAGTATTGATACCATAAACAGCACGTTCTCCTGAAGCAATCTGAGCAACATCCTGATAGCTCTTCAGAACTTTACTTCTTACTTCGTCTGTTAAAATTCCTTTTACTTCACCTCTTGCAATAGAAAGAGCAATTCCTGCAGTCAGTTTTTGGGAGCCGTATTCAAAGATCTTTGCCATAAATCGATTGGGTAATTGTACACTTTCAAAATTATGAGATACTTTTAATATCTCTAAATACCATTTTAGTCATTATATAATAACTATGAGTTATCAGGTAGAGCTAAGGCATCTCCGCTATTTTCAGGTTTTGGCAGAGGAATTGAATTTTCGAAAGGCATCAGAAAGATTGTTTATTGCGCAACCCGGCTTAAGTAGACAGATCAAACAGCTTGAAGAAATTCTAGACGCTCAGTTGTTTACCCGAACGAAACGTTCAGTGAAGTTGACAACCGCAGGAATGTATTTGAAAGAGGAGGTAGATCGGATATTGAATCAATTGGATCTGGCAAAAAAGCAGACGGCACTTATTCATCAAGGTGATTTTGGGGAGATTAGAATTGGGTTTGTTGGCTCAGCTATTCATCATGTGTTGCCGAAATTAATTTCCAGGATCAATAAGCAATATCCTAATATCCATACCTCGCTGGATGAATTGGCCAATCATACCCAACTATCTATGTTGCAAAATGATCGCTTAGATTTAGGTTTTGTGCGTGTGTCATCCATTCCATTGGGATTGGAATCTAAAGTGGTTCATGAAGATTCTTTTTCCATAGTGCTCCCACAGTATCATGAGATGACTGCCCAGGAGTTCGAAAATATCGGTCAGTTAAAAGACGAGAAATTCATCTTGTTCTCGAGTGAATATAGCTCAGAGTATTATGATAAAGTAGTGAGTATTTGTCGGGATCAAGGTTTTGAGCCAACAGTTTCTCACAAGTCTATCCATGCCTTTACCATCTTCAAATTAGTCGAAAATGGGTTAGGGATCGCAATTGTTCCTACTTCGCTAGTGGATGGATATGAGTTGAAAATCAAAGCAATTGCGCTGACCAAAATACCTCAAAGAACACAATTGGCGGCAGTTTGGAAGAAATCCAATCGCAATTCTTCGCTTTCAAAAGCGTTGGATTTTTTGTTCGATACTTGATTTACCAGGCAGATTCGGCAAGTGTTTCTTTGAGAGCACTTGCAGTATTAACTAACTGCTGATGTTCCGATGGTGATATCATTATTTTCAGTTCATTCAGCATGTCGTTGGCATAATTATTCAATCCAGATTTGATAGCTGCTATCACATACCTTTTACGATACGCTACATTGGTTTTGTTGATGTCAATAGCTTCTACCAAAATCTGGTATGCAGTGTTGAGATCACGAGATTCAGCATAATTGACGATACCCAGCACTAGTGGTTCATTGTATGCATTGAGGTTGGCTATGTTGACCAACTCGTGAATTCTAGAGGTGTCTCCAGCTAGTACAATTTGACTAACCGGATGGTCTGATGCAGGCACTTGCTTGTTATTCAGTAACGCTAAAACGAGTTCCGGCTCAGTAAAGAACTCTTTCTCCAAATAGCTGTCGAAGACTCCCTTGTATTGAAGGTAAGTTTCAATATCACCTGTTGAGATGGTCTCTTTAGCAACTTTCGCCCACATACTTTGAACATATGTGTCCGGTGCATCTTTTAGTAGCACACTTATTTCCGCCAATGAGTATTGCTTGTAGTAATAATACAATCTCATCTTTTGCAGATCCTCAGAAAGGTCGGAAGGAGATTCAATAGCTGAAAGGTCTTGTTGTAATCCCTGGTATGACGAGTCAATAGAAACCAGGTATTCTGACCAGTTTACCGCTTCCTCAAATTTGCCTACTTCTAACAGACTAGCTTGTTTATTGAGTAGTGCCGCTTGACTTCCTTCTGCCACAGCTTTCTCAAAGAAACGAAGAGCTTCTTCAATGCTGTGCTGAGATAAAGCAATCAATCCCATGTGGTTGAAGAGTCTGGCTTTTTGCTCTCCTGTAGATTCAGGAATTAATTGATCAATCGTTCTTAAGGCATCATTGATTTTACCTTGACCATAAAGTGAAAGTGCTGCAGCCCATTTTGCCTTCCAGAATACGGTTTCGTTTACTGGATTGGCTAGAGTCCTTTCTATTTCTTGTGGTATTTCTGGATTGGTAAAATACCAGCTAGCATTGATCAGGTAGGCCAATCGATGTAAAGGATATGATGGATATAAGCTCGCTGTGTCAAAGCTAATGTCTGCTTGATTTCCTGATTTCAATAGATTATTTAGAACGTTGGCTTTTACGGCTACATTTCCTCTATCAAAATCTTCTCCTGCCGACTCTGTAGTTGGCTTAATTTTCCACAAGTTCACCAAATTGGCATTGGTCCATTCGCCACTTAAAGAGTTATCACTAAGTAACTCTACTGCTTCATTGATTTTATCCTGATCGATGTAGGTTAGTCCGAGGTTGTTCTGTAGTTGTGGGTTTTTAGGGAAGTCTTTCAATCCCTCTTTTAACGCTACCAGCGAAGGTGTCGCTTCAGACATTAAGGCGTAGGTACTTGATTTATTGATATATGCTTGTGGAGAAGGATATCTTAGAGCCGCTCTTCCAAATCGGAAGTTGGCTTCCTGAAAATCTCCTTTTTGAAGTTCTCGATAGGCAAGTTTGTAATTGGAGAAGTGATTGTCATGACCAAAATCCGTCCCTTCATCATAGTATCCAACTGCCAGAAGTTCTTCATCTTTTGCTTCTGCCTGAGCTCCTAGATAATTGTATTGTCCAGCTCTAAAAAGCAGAAGCGGCTCTTTGTTGGCTAAGAAGAAAAATGCTGCTACTCCAACCATTCCCGCTAATCGTGCGCTGGCGTAAGGGAAGTTTTGAGACTTGTACACAACCTTATAAACCTCCAATCCCTTAACCAATGGGGTGAGCAAATTAATCAACACATAGATTAGGAAGAATACTCCAAAAGCTAAATGTGCATACACTATGACGTAGTGAAATCCTTCATAGATCGCATCATTGCCTCGATACATGGCTAATGAAAGAAAGCCAAAGGTGATGATTCCCAATGCAGCGATCAGATTTCTCATCTCCTCACTGCTGAACAGGTTCTTGTATAAGTCTTCTTTGTGACCGTAGCTCCACAATGCGGTCAAACCACTTACTACTAAAAGAATGAACGGATCAAAAAAAGCAACTTCTGTGGAAATGCTTCCAGATTTCTTGCCATAATAAAGTCCTAAAATACCCAGGTACACGAGGCTAAAAACAACGAAGTGAATATGGTTATTCTTACCTCCTTTAGATTTTGTGATCAGATATAAAATCGCAAAGACATTCTCTTCTGCTATGAAGAATAGGAACAAAATGCCAATAATGATCAGTCCAAAATTGCTGCCGACTGTGAATTGATCAACAAGCTCTTGCTGAGAAACTCCAGAGAAAAGGACAATTCCAGCGATTACTACACTGAAAGTAAGAAAACGAATCAACGTTTTGACTTCAGGGAAAAATGCATGGAATAAGTAAGCAGGCAATACAATCAATGCCATGACTATAATGGAGGCAAATGAGCTTTCGGAATCGAAACCGAAAATACCTATGTCTTGCAGTTTTAATGCAATAATGAAAAGTATGAACAGCGCCATCACTCCTATGAAGAAGGTGCGTGATAAGGTTGTCACAACACTCAGTGTCAGTGCCAGTCCAATTAGGGTTAGAATTAAAATGCCAGTCTCGGCATTGATATCACGGGTGATAGGGCCTGCAGCAAAAACCTCTGCCAGGGAATAGGTATCTCCTTTAAAGCTGAACTGAAAAGGTCCTTTGCTAAATGGATAAGCAGCGAACTCTGAAGATTCCGCAGAAGTAGTGACATTGTAGGCTATACTGTCATCATATCCACGGTGATATCTGTATAATAATAGGATGGTTGCTCCTATAAAAAGAGCAATGATGAATCTGCTAATCTGTTCTTTCATGTAGGTAGGTCTTACTCCAGCACTTTAGGTACTTTGAAGTAATCTTCGTCCTTGTCTGGTGCATTTTTTAACGCTCGATCATGCTCAATCGTATTTGAAACCTCATCGTTTCTAAATGCATTCACTTCAAAAGACATGTTGGTAAGTGGTTCCACACCTTCGGTATCCAGTTCATTCAACTTCTCCACCCAGGTCAAAACTTCTTCAAGATCTTTGATATAGGTATCCTCTTTGGTAGGGTCCAGTTCTAATCGGGACAGATGCGCCAATTTTTGTAGTGTTTCCTTATCTATTTTCATATACCTATGATTGTAACAACAATATTAACCAACACTTTTCATTTTATCAGGGTGATGCTTGAGAAGTTCCTCTTGTATCACATTGTACACCTGTTCTTTAAGCTTAGGGATCTGCTTTTCACCTGAATCGTCAGGGAAAATGGGATCGTGGATGATGAGTTTACATTTATGCGGATGTAACCTCACTGGAGACTCGTCTGGTAATATCAGAAAGTTATAGGGCATGGTCACCGGAACAATCGGAACGTTTTTCTCAACGGCTACTTTAAAAGCACCATCTTTAAATGAGTTCATATAGGGAAGATTCTCTCCTCCCACTACAATTCCTCCTTCAGGGAAAAAGGAAACACTATAGCCTTCATCAATAGCCGTTTTAGTTTGTTGCAGACTCATTCCACGGCTTTTGGCACTTTCTCTGGTGACTGGAATGTGGATTTTCTTAAAAAAGTACCCAAACAAAGGGATTTTAGTCAACGAACTCTTCCCAATGAATTTGGCATGATAGATCAAATAGAAAGCAGGGATGTCCAGGTAAGAAAAGTGATTTGCACAGAAGATGTATTGATTGTGCTGTTTGAGCTTTTCTTTACCAATTACTTCTACAGGCATAACAATAGTAAAAAATACTTTGGCCCAGATCAAATGTAGCTTCAGTGCAGTTTCATGCCACTTTTTGTTAGTGGCCAGAATGGCTAACGATGGAATGATTACCGATGAGATGATCAAAAATATGATCAGTGCATAGGTGGTGTATAAAAACAGCCTTAATTTCACTTTCTGATTGACTTCTTGAGTTTGTGAAAAGATTTTTCGAGATCAAGTGTAATAAATTCAAGACATATCAGACTAATCTACC
This sequence comes from uncultured Marinoscillum sp., assembly GCA_963996645.1. Taxonomy (GTDB): domain Bacteria; phylum Bacteroidota; class Bacteroidia; order Cytophagales; family Cyclobacteriaceae; genus Marinoscillum. Next base: position 3,245 of record CAXEKM010000098.1, on the reverse strand, counting down.
GTAACTAAAATTTCATACAACTTGGAACTACTACGTATTGAAAACCTTAGTAAATCCTATAGCAACCACCAGGCTTTAAGTAATGTCAGTATGGCAATTCCGAAGGGCAGTATCTTCGGACTATTAGGACCCAATGGTGCAGGAAAAACTACCTTGATCCGAATTATCACCCGAATTATTGAGCAGGATAGCGGCGAAGCTTACCTGGGCGGTGAAAAAATTACCCCAGAATTGGTTAGACGCATCGGATACCTTCCAGAAGAGCGTGGCCTCTACAAAAAAATGAAAGTAGGTGAGCAGTTGCTTTATCTAGCTCGACTGAAAGGTCTTAACAGAACAGATGCAGTAGGTAAAATCAAAAACTGGCTTAGAAGACTTGATTTAACGGAATGGCACAACAAGGCTATTGAAGATTTATCGAAAGGGATGGCGCAAAAAGTACAGTTCATAGCGACAGTGCTTCATGAACCAGAATTGATCATTTTGGATGAACCATTTTCAGGTTTTGATCCAGTGAATGCCAATTTGATCAAAGATGAAATCTTTAAACTGCAAGAAGCAGGAGCAACAGTGATTTTCTCTACACATAGAATGGAGTCAGTTGAGGAGCTTTGTGATCACATTGCATTGATCAACAAGTCAGAAAAAATATTGGATGGTAAAAAGCTTGACATCAAGAATGACCATAAAGACGGTACTTTCATTGTAACGCATGAAGGAAGTCTTGTCGGTGGTGCGCATTTTGAATTGCTCAGTTCATCCAGAACTGAAATCGGTCTTACAGAATCTATTATCAAAGATCGAACAGCGGGAGGCCCGAATAATTTGGTGAAAGAATTGATTAACCATGTGGAGATTCACTCTTTCATAGAAAAAGTACCAACCATAAATGAAATTTTCATCAGTAAAGTGAAAGGAGGAAGCCATGAATAATATTGGACTGATCATCGCTAGAGAGTATTTGTCAAGAGTAAGAAAGAAGTCATTCATCATCATGACTATTCTGGCTCCTTTGATATTTGGAGGGTTTGTTTTTATTGTAGGATGGACAGCAGCCAAGGGGAGTGATACCAAGAGTATTCAGGTAGTTGATGAAAGTGGCCTGTTTGCTGATGTGTTTGTGGATTCAGATAAAGACGAATTTGATTATACCACCAATCAATTAGAAGACGCCAAGGCCAAGGTGTTGTTAGGAGATTACGATGGTTTGCTTTACATCCCAAAAATGGATGTAGACGACCCAAAAGGAGTCATGTATTACGCACCTAATAACCCTAGTATCGGCATGGTTTCCGGGCTGAGTCATAAGATTGAGGCAGAGATCGAGAATATCAAATTGAGACGCTCAGGACTTGATAAAGAAGTCTTGGAAAGTCTGAAAGCTGATGTAGATATCAGCACTATCAATCTTGGAGAATCTGGAGATGAAAAGGAGAGTAGTTCTATTGGAGCAACTGCAGTAGGATATGTGGCAGCATTCTTGATCTACATGTTTATTTTCGTTTATGGAGCCATGTGTATGCGGGGTGTTGTAGAGGAAAAAACGAGTAGAATCATCGAGGTGGTCATCTCTTCAGTTAAGCCATTTCAGCTGATGATGGGTAAAGTGATTGGCATTGCTAGTGTTGGATTAACTCAATTTGTGCTGTGGATTATTCTTACTATAACAATTAGTTCTGTGGCAGGAATCGCTTTTATGGATACCAAAGCGCAATTGGATAAACAACAGACTGAACAAATGGAGGCGATGGAGATTCCTCAAGCAGACTTGCCTCAAAATGACCCTAACATCATGGATAAACTGACCGATGCGGTTGATTCTATCAATATGCCAATGGTTGTTGTGTCTTTCTTATTCTACTTCCTTGCAGGATATTTGCTTTATGGAGCATTGTTTGCGGCAATTGGGTCAGCTGTGGATAGTGATGCAGATGCTCAGCAGTTCATGTTCCCAGTGACAGTGCCTCTGATTTTTGCCATCATTATGCTGAGTGCTGTTCTTAATGATCCGAATGGGACGTTGGCATTTTGGTTATCGATCATTCCGTTCACTTCACCTGTTATTATGATGATGCGAGTGCCATTCGGTGTGCCTGTTTGGGAGCTTGCTTTGTCTATGGTATTGATGGTAGGTGGATTCTTGTTTACTATCTGGTTAGCAAGTAGAATTTACCGAATTGGAATATTGATGCACGGCACCAAGGTGAACTACAAGACACTTGGTAAGTGGATCATGATGAAGAATTAGAAACTAAAAAGGCTCCAATTGGAGCCTTTTTAGTTTAATCTTTTTTGAGATTTAATTTCCTTCAAGCATTTTGCTGAAATATGAGCCGCCTTTCATGTCTTGAAGCTTCGAAAGGTATTTGTCATATTCGGACTTGTTTTTCGATTTATCAGCGGAATACGCTAAAACGTAATAGGCATATGTTTGATTGGTTTCACTGAATTTGTCGATACCATATTTCTCTAATGTTTTTACGGCATCATTATGTCTTGAGGCATTCGCTGAGTTCATTGCTAATCCAATTATTGATTTTTCCTGATATTCTATGTTGTCAGACTTTTTAGCATATTTCTTAGCAAGTTGATAATGTTCATTACTTAGGTACATAAATTTATCATTTGCAGGACTTTCTAATAATGGTACATACTTGCTGTATGCTTCAGCTACTTGAAACTGTGAAATAAAGTTTTTGTCATCCTCCAATAAAGGAACCAAGGCATTATTGATAATTTCCATATTAGCTGGATAGGGAGATAAAAGTTTCGTAAGGTTTCGATCATCTTGATAACCAATTCTATCTTCAAGCTTATCTTCGTTAAGGTCCATAATCATAACTCTTGGGATGGAGTTGACCATAAAGGTTTGTGCAATGCCTCTGTGCTGATCAATGTCTATTTTTACAGCAATGAATTTGTCTGATAAAGAGTCAACTGTAGGGTCCGGCCAGGCACTCATGTCCATTTTTTTGCAAGGGCCACACCATTCAGCAGTGAAATCTACCAGGAGTAATTTTTTTTCACTGGTTGCAATCGCCTTTGCATGATCAAGTGAGTAAACCCAGTTTGGTTGAGCAAAAGCAATGTTGAATCCATAGGAAATTAACAAGAGTAAGAATAGTTTTTTCATGGCTAGTTAATTTTAGTAAAGTTAAGTTTAGGTCGTATTATGAAAATAAAGTTAACGGATATTGATAAAATATCTTATAACGATCTAAATGTCAAAGGTTAGATGATTGGAT
>CAXEKM010000097.1:0-3380 GCA_963996645.1 uncultured Marinoscillum sp. | reverse complement strand
TTACACTTTTGAACGTGGCAAACCTCTTATTATTTACAACGAGGGCATCGAGAAAATAGCTAGTCAAAAAAAGGTTAAACTCTATGATCCACTGCCCAATATTTGGTTAGGTGTATTGATACAGATGGATGAAAAACCAATAGGTGTGCTCAGCATCTTCTCCTATCTCGATCAATCAGCGTACAACCATAAAGATCTTGAACTTCTTGACTTTATCTCTGGTCAAATCACATTGGCTTTAGAGAGAAAGCAAAATGAAGAAAAAATTCAAAGTCAAGGAGCAAGAATCAACGCAATATTTGAAAGTAGTACGCACCAAATATGGTCACTCAATAGAAGTTACACATTTACTTCATTCAATCAGAATTATGCCGTAGCATTTGACAAATATTACGGCTTCACTCCTCGCATTGGCATGTCATTACCTATGCTTGACAATAATAACGTCAAGAAACAAACCATTGAATTCTGGACAAAGAAATATGACGCTGCATTCGCTGGAGAAAGCTTAAACTTCCAGCACAGTATCAAAACGCTCAAAGGGAAAAAAGTATGGCGAGATGTATTCATCAACCCTATTTTCCTTCCTGATGGCAACATTCATGAAATTTCGGTGATTGCTAATGATATCACAGAGAAGAAATCTTCGGAAACAGCTCTAAAAGAAAGTGAAGAAAAGTTCAGAAACATTTTCGAATCGTTCCAGGACATCTATTTCCGATGTGATATGAATGGCATCATTTCTATGGTTAGCCCGTCTATCGAACGAGTTCTTGGATATTCACCTCAAGAGATTATTGGTAATCAAATTACACAGTTTTTCATCAGTAAGAGCAAATTATCTCAACTCTTCAAGAGCCTATATGAACACAAACAAGTTCAAAACTTTGAGGGTGAAGTGAAGACACGCACTGGCGAGGAAATACAGTTCTTGAGTAACGTCAGATTGATCAAGCGAACAAGAAATCAGTTCGAAATAGAAGGTGTAGCAAGAGATATTTCCAAACTAAAAGAAACTAACAAGCAACTTAGAGAAGCAAAAGAAGTAGCAGAACGCTCTCTCCAAATCCGAGAGCGCTTCCTGGCCAACATGAGTCATGAGATCCGAACGCCGATGAATGGAGTGATAGGTATGATTGATTTACTTGGCTCTACAGAGCTGGATGAAGAACAATCAGAGTATATCCGTACGATAAAAAAGTCTTCTGACAGCCTGCTTCATATCCTGAATGATATACTCGATCTATCGAAAATAGAGGCAGGGAAAATGAAGCTAAGGCAGGATCCTGTTAAACTTATTGACACTTTCGAAAAAGTATATGAGCTATATTCCCAACAGGCTCATTTGAGCAAAAATTCATTGTATTACCATCTAGATGAAAGCTTGCCAGAATACATACTTGCTGATGAGACACGTCTTACACAGGTATTATCCAACCTGACTAGCAATGCTATCAAGTTCTCTCCACAAAAGGGAACCATCAATCTGAGTATCAGAGTGATGGAACATAAAGGCAATAAATACAAGTTCAAAGTATCTATTAAAGATTCTGGAATTGGAATCTCTAAAAAAGACATTGATAAATTATTCCAAAACTTCAGTCAAATTGATAGCTCCAGTAGCAAAAACTTCTCAGGAACTGGCCTTGGATTAGCCATTTCTAAAGAGCTCGTAAAATCCATGGATGGCGATATCGGTGTTGCCTCAACCCCAGGTTTTGGAAGTACGTTCTGGTTTACTTTCTGGGCTGAATCTATCTCTTCAGAACAAGTTATAGAGAAGAAAGATGACGGAGCATTTATCAAAGAATTCAAAGATACTAGCCCTCGCATTTTGTTAGTTGATGACAACAACATCAACAGAAATGTCGCATGTACAATTTTAACAAAAGCAGGCTGTGAAGTAGAAGAAGCTCAAAGTGGTTTCGAAGCAATAGACAAAGTCAAAGCCAAAAAGTTTGACTTGATATTTATGGACATCCAGATGCCTGAAATGGATGGTGTAGAAGCAACTCAAAAAATAAAGGCATTAAACCTGAAAAACCTTGCTCCTATTGTTGCGATGACTGCTTATTCAATGGAGGAAGATCGTACCAAATTTTTAAGTAAAGGCCTGGACGATTATATCGCCAAACCTATCAAAGCAATCAATTTGATTGACAAAGTGAAGAGCTGGATCCACTTCGAACCTAAGTCTGTAAACTCAGAAGTTTTCAAAGAAACTGCAGAAGAACTGGTCATAAATCAGAATACATTGAATCAGTTGTATAAATTTGGGGGTAAAGAATTAATTGAGAGCGTGTTGGAAGACTTTGATGAGGAAGCCACTCAGCAAGTAATTGATTCGAAGAAGTATCTCAAGTCAAATGAATATGAACTCATGCGACAAGAACTTCACACCTTAAAAGGCAATGCCGGAACGTTTGGCATTGAACGGCTTGCTACCATTGCAATGAAAATGGAGCAAAACCTTAAAAAAGGGCCATATGATGAACTATCAAACGATATGAAAATGTTGGAATTTTGCCTGGAAGAGTTTAAAGAGAGTTACCATACCTTTATCAATACCTAAACGATGAGTAAGAAAATTCTAGTAGCTGAAGACAGCTCTGTCATCCAAAACCTGACAAAAAAAATCCTAACATTACAAAATTACCAGATCAGTGCTGTGAAAAATGGTAAGCAGGTAATTGATAAATTGGGTAGTGAGACTTTCGATTTGATCCTAATGGACATTCATATGCCACAAATGGATGGAATGGAATGTGCCAGAACAATTCGTCAGATGAATGGAGAAATTGCCAATGTGCCTATAATTGCCATCACTGGCAACGCCAATAATTACAGCATGGATGATTTCAAAGAAGCAGGAATAAATGAATTCATTCCAAAACCACTTAACTATGACAATCTGGTTACAGTGGTGAATAATTATTTAGCCAATGGAAATTAAGTATAGCAAACATTTCTTAAACAAACTGGAAGACCTCTTTTCAGAAACGGAATACGTATTGCGTTATGAAAAAGGCAAATTCCAATCAGGCTACTGTCTTCTAAAAGACACCAAAATTGCTATTGTCAACAAATATTACTCATTGGATGGCAAGATCAATAGCTTGTTGGAAATCATTAAACAAATAGATATTGATACAAAATCACTTAGTGATAAGAATAAGAAATTGTATCAAGAAATCAATCAAACACAACTTTCGTTTTGATCATTACCTTTTTGGGAACAGGCACTTCGCAGGGTATTCCTGTGATCGCATGCGAATGTGAAGTGTGCCAGTCTGTAGATTTTAGAGATAAAAGATCGAGAACTTCCATTCATATTGAAGTTGATAATTTGAGTCTGGTAGTTGATACAGGACCGGATTTTC
>CAXEKM010000096.1:0-3604 GCA_963996645.1 uncultured Marinoscillum sp. | reverse complement strand
CTAAAACCCTTAGCAAAGAAGAAAAAGCAACGCTTGAATCTTTGAGAGGATCTAAAAACTTTGAGCCTAACCCAGGTAAGGGAGATAAGAGCTTCTTCGAGAATATGAAAGAATTTTTCGGAGCATAAGTCTAAAAACCGCAACTCTATCAATACTTATACGTATTTTTAGGCATGTTGCGGTTGGTTTTTACAGGAGCGTTAGGGCTAGTTTTTACATTCAGTTACGGGCAATTAAAGAAATTTTATACCCTCAAGGAGACGGCAAAGTTCGATACCGTCAATTTTTCTTTAGAAGCAACGTCTGGAAATTGTTATATCAAATCCACAAAGGAGGAGGGCCCTTTGACCATTTATGGTAATCCTGACCTCAACAAAATCAATCCTTCTTTTAAGAGTAAAATTCAAGATGGTAAGTGCGATGTAGCGCTTGACCTTCAGGAATATCGTTCTTCTAATTTCGCAGATGGTTTATTGATGGCCATGGTCCGAGAGAAGACTGAAGAAAACAACTACTGGAAAATCCTTTTTGATCAGCAAAAAGTCTATCGTCTCAATCTGAGCTATGGCTTTGGTAATGCTGATGTAGATCTTTCTGGAACTTCCATTCAAAATTTTAAGGTAAGATCTGGTAGCGCAGATATCATTGTGGATTACAATGATCGCAAGCCAAACAAAATTGCCATGGATACTTTCTGGGTGAAAGCGGATATGGGCTCTGTCATTGCCAGACATCTGGAGCTGGCAAGAGCCAGATATGTCATGGCTAACATTGGTTTTGGTAGAGCTCTATTGGACTTTAGTCAGTCTACAGGAGATAAATGCCTGGTGGAAGCTTCTGTAGGTGCTGGTAGTCTCGATGTTTATTTGCCTAATGAAGACATTCCAATGATCATTTACCTAAGTGACAGTCCTCTATGCGGTCGAAGAATGGTGGAAGGTTTCGAAGAGGTGGAGAGAAACGTATTTGTCAATATGAATTATTCGGCCGACGCAGAAAACCTAATGACCTTCCGAATTGATGTTTCTTTAGGAAACGTCGCTTTTCACTACAACTAGTTCTTTTCGTGAATCATGACTCCTTGCATAATCAGGTATTGCGCAGGAATATACGTCAGCATAATCAGAAAAGGTGCATAGGGCACATCAACCATAAACTTATCAATTCCAATAAGAGAATCGGAGATAACAAAGAGGCCAGCTCCTAGTGTGGTCATCAGAAAGCTTTTGCTGTTCGTTTCTCTATTTCTGTTTAGCGCAAAGACCAACATTGTAAGAATGCAAAGAGCGTAAATGGTTACCGGAAGCCACATTTCTCCAGCATACATAAAAGAGGCAGAGGCAATCGCCGCAAAACCAATAATTGCCGGGATAATAATATTGTTTTTTGGGATAGATGGATTGTCCATGCTCTTGTGAAATACTATTGTATACAATAGTTGCATCACTAGAAAAGAGCCTAGGCCTCCAAGAAAAAAGAGCTCATCTCCTGTTACTAATAAGAGCATATCGCCAACCCATGCAAAAATGAGTGCTAATGATAATAAGAGCCTAGCAAGGTTTACAAAACCATCTGCTTTAACAAATACCAAATAAATCAAAATTGGCATCAAAACGGGTTTGGTGAATTGGTTGATCATGGCGTCATCTACAAACTGAGCGTATACATTGATGACACCTACAATCAGGTAAAGAGCTGTTGCTAGCCTCATTGCTTATTGGGGTTGTTATTTTGCTTATAGGTAATGATGTATAAGAAGGCAATTAAAGAAAAAAGTCCAGCTACACCAAATATCCATGAAAATCGCTCATTAAATCCTTGATATACAGTGCCTGAGATGAGCGCGCCAAGCCCTATTCCTACTTCCAGAAAAATATATAGAGTTGCTATTCCTTTACCTCTGTTATGGTCCTGACACAGGTCGATGGTCCAGGCAAAGAGGGTGGGAGAATTAAATCCATAGCCTAAGCCGAACAGAAATGCTCCTGCAAAGAATTGGGTAGGTGTGCTGGATAGCCCAATGATGACCATGCTGATGAACATGACCAATGTGCTGATTCGTAAGGTGCTTAAACGCCCATATCGATCAGAAATTTGACCGCCTACAATTCTTACTAATAGTGAGGAACCTGTGAAAACATTGAAAAAGAGTCCTCGATTGCCAATTTCCAGAAAGTCACTAAAGTTCGGAGTAAGCGTTAGAATCGTGCCAAAGGAGAGAGTCGTCAATATCATGACGATGGATGGGGCGAACACATTCTTTTCAAAAATGTCTTTTAGACCAATCTTTAACATGTCGGGATGGAAAGAGCTTCTGGGGTTGAGTGTTTCCTTCATTCCAAATAGGATGCCCACAGAAGCAAATGCAAAGATGGAGCTTGTGTAAAACAGACTGTTGATGCCAAACTCATTGTAGATCCATGAGCCAATTGCTGGGCCACTAGCCATGCCAATCGTTCCGAAGAAACTGCTTATGCCTAGGGCTTCACCACGCCGATTGGCCGGTACTATATCAGCGATGTATGCTGAAGTTCCAGTTGGTTTGAAACCAGTTGAAAAACCGTGAAATAAACGAATGAATAAAAATCCCCAAACGGTAGTGAAAGCAGGGTAAAGCAGTGCTGCAACACCTGATACGATGGCTCCAACAAGCATGACAGGGATTCTTCCCCATTTGTCGGTGAGCTTGCCACTAAATGGGCGTGAAACTCCTGCGGTAACTGTGAATAGGAAGATGATCAGCCCCAAATATTCTTCTCCTCCCATCCTACTTAGATATCCTGGCAATTCAGGAATCAGCATATTGAAAGAGGAGAAGAATAAATAGGAGCTAAAAGATAGTAGCCAAAACTGGCCAGAATATCTTTTTAGCATCAGTTACCTTCTTCCTGCCCGTGCAGCAAGAATGTTTTGATGTAATCATTAATGTCACCATCCAGTACATTCTGAACATCCGTTCTTTCGTGTCCTGTACGTGCATCTTTAATCAATTTGTAAGGATGAAGTACGTAGTTTCTGATCTGCGATCCGAAATCGATCTTCATTTTTCCCGCTTCTACTTTGTCACGCTCTGCATTTCGCTTTTCTATCTCGGCTTGATATAGCTGTGATTTAAGCATCTGCATCGCACGCTCGCGGTTTGCAAGCTGTGAACGTTCTACCTGACAAACTACCACAATACCCGTAGGCTTGTGAGTAAGCTGCACTTTCGTTTCTACCTTGTTCACGTTCTGTCCACCGGCTCCACCAGATCGAGATGTTTGCATCTCAATGTCATTTGGGTGGATGTCGATTTCAATAGTGTCATCTACTACCGGATATACATACACGGAAGCGAATGATGTATGTCTACGTCCTCCACTATCAAAAGGAGAAATGCGTACCAGACGGTGAACGCCATTTTCTGACTTTAGGAAACCATAAGCAAGAGGACCTTCAAACTCTAGAGTAACCGATTTTACACCGGCTACATCACCCGCTTGATAGTCTACTTCCTTCACCTTGTAGCCATTTGATTCACCCCACATGATGTACATTCTCATGAGGATACCGGCCCAGTCGTTACTTTCTGTTCCACCAGCACCTGGAGTGATCTGTAGCATCG
>CAXEKM010000095.1:0-7828 GCA_963996645.1 uncultured Marinoscillum sp. | reverse complement strand
TCTGGTACTGCCGTACCAGACTGAATTGGAGCCACAGCTATTGTTCCCAATCATACCACCGATCATCGCGCGATTGGCAGTAGATGTCTCAGGAGCGAAGAAGTATCCGTAAGGTTTTAGTAAGGCATTCAGGTCATCACGAACGATCCCCGGTTGTACAATGGCCCAACCTTCTTTTTCATTGACCTGAAGCAATTGATTGAAATGCTTGGAAACATCTACCACGATTCCTCCTCCCACTACCTGACCAGCCAGTGATGTTCCAGCCGTTCTCGGAATAATGGATGTTCCATTGTCATTCGCAAATTTGATCAGCTGAACAATATCCTCCTCTGACTTAGGTATGGCTACCGCCAACGGAATTTCACGGTATGCTGACGCATCCGTGGCGTAAAGTCTTCTGATGGTTTCGTCTGTAAATAAGTCCCCTTCTAGCTGTTTGCCAAGCGCTTCAAAATTCATATCGCAATCTTAACTAATTAACGTCTATTGCCTTCACTATAAAAAGTTGGTTATAACAGGTTGATGTTGTGTGGGGTTTACCAAAACTGCACATTGGCTGAATGGGTATATTTGAAATGAATATCTCTAGTTGCCAAAATTAGAGAGTGTTGTTTAGAAAGTGCTGCAATCCAGATATCATTTTCGGGAATGGGCGTACCTTTTCTTTTTAAATCAGCTTTGATCTCGCCATAATGAAGTGCCGTAATATCATCTATGAATATAATACTGCACTGATTAGCAAATGATGAAATCTGTTCAGAACGCAAATCTTTATTACTTGAAAGAGTGGCTCCGTAGTACAATTCACCCAATACTACTGAAGGCAGGAATATTTTGAGAGATAAAAGTTTATCGGCAATGATAGAGTCTCCTCTGAAAAAGTCAATGACAACATTGGTGTCTAACAAAACAGATTCACCAGTTGTCATGATCTATTTTTTCGCATCCATCTGTGATTATCTTGCTAATTTCGTTAGCCTCCTCTTCAGACCATATTCCTTTTAATGAATGAAGGTTAACTTCCAATTGACCATCTGCTTTATTCAATAAAGCTTCCATCCTATCTATCAATAGCGGATCTTCACTTTGAATGAACTTTTCAATAATTTGAAGTTTACGTGTATCTATGCTCATCTTGGTACAAACATTTACTCAATCAAGATACAAAACAATTATACTTTTTAAAAAGATCACTTTAATTCCAATTCACAAAAAACAGCAAAGTGATCGGAGATGTATTTCTGATCAAAAGAGTCGGTAAGCACCGCATATTTACTCACTTTGATATCCTCACTGACTGCTATGTAATCGATCCTCTTTTGGGGTGCCTGGGTAAAGTTGAATCCGTTGAACGTAGCATCCGGACCGAATGCTAAATTAGCTGCTTCTCGTGAATCTTTTAATACTTTTTTCAATTCTGTGATGGGTCCTTCATCTGGAGTCACGTTCAAGTCACCAGTCAACACCACCGGATAATCTTTTTTGTTCTTCTTCTTAATTTGGGCAAGAATCAATTTCATTGATTCTACACGAGCTTCTACACCAATGTGATCAAAGTGCGTATTGAAAAACCAGAACTTTTGACCGTCTGAAATTCGCTCAAACAAACCATACGTACAGATTCTAGGCAAAGCTGCATCCCAACCCTTACTTACCTCATCTGGAGTATCCGAAAGCCAGAAAGTACTTCCTTCAATCAACTTGAATTCTGTTTTCTTGTAAAAAACAGCGCTAAACTCTCCCGCACGCTTTCCATCATCTCTGCCCACACCGATGTAGGCATAGTCTGCCAGGTTTTCATCCATGTAATCCAATTGCTGTGGAAGAGCTTCCTGTACACCAAAAACGCCTGGTTCGTAAAACTTGATTTGGTTGACTAACTCATCTTTTCGGTGATGCCAGTTATTCTCATTATCTCCAGCATGATCCAAACGAATGTTATAGGTCATGACCTTTAGGTCTTGCGCTAAGCTGGAAACAGTGATAAGCAATAAAAATAGTGCAGTAGTGAGTTGTCTCATTTTTTGTCAATGGGTTTTAAGCAAATATGGGCTAAACCAAGGACAATTCTGAAGTCAAAATCAAATGTCATTCTCTCCGCTACAACGAAAAACTAAAGAAGCGAACAGACTATGCTCTCCTACTTTTCCATTAATGAAAAGTAGGCAAAAATCTAGGACTGTATTCATTTCTTAACGCCTTTTGAGGACTAAAATCAGGAAATAAAAAAACTCGCCCAGTTTATTCATGCTTAAGAAAATAAATCTGTCAAGGACTCTAGCCTGCCTACCGACAGGCAGGCAGCTTTTATTTCAATCTGATTTTAAACTCTCAAAAACCTAAAATGAATAATGTCCATCCCTGCATGAAAGCCCATACCATATCAAACCGAAAAAAATTTAAGACTCAATATAGCTCTGTTCACACTGCGATCTCTGCGGTTTCAAAAATGATTTATTTTGCGGCATGTTTAGCAGGGAAGAGGCATCGAGAATCAAGCAGGACTTTTGGACCACATTTGGTCAATACATGAAACCGATTCTCTCTTCCGAATACATGCGTGTGAACTGGATCAATTACAATACAGGATTGAAAGACGTCTATTTTCGGATGGATACTAAACGCAAATCTGCAGTTATCGCCATCTCCATGGAACATCGGGATCCAGAAATCCAGGAGTTATTCTTCGAGCAGTTTTTAGAATTGAAAACACTACTTCATGCAGAGCTAGAAGAAGAATGGACATGGGAAATGAACTTCCCTGATGAAAACGGTAAAATCGTCACTCAGATTTACCAGGAACTACCTGGCAAATCTGTTTTTAATAAAAATGACTGGTCAGACCTCATCTCCTTTTTCAAGCCAAGAATCATAGCACTGGATGCCTTCTGGGAAAACGCGAAATACTCCTTTGATGAATTGAGGTAAGCTTATTTCTTCTTCAACACCAAAACCACTCGACTAGGTAGGTAAAGACTTAAGAAGTGCTCACCAAACAACGTCACTGTCGGGTAGCTCATCTCATCATCTATGCGATCAAATCCACCATACTCAGCACTGTCTGAATTCAGAACTACTTTGTATTTTCCTGCTGCTGGCACTTTGAAACGATAATCAGGTATTGAATTCGTCGGTGAGAAATTGAATGCGAAAATCAGATTATTTCGCTCAAAAATGATGCACTTATTGTCATCATCCATATTGAGCTGCTGTGCTGGTAGAGCTGCAACCAATTCATTTTCCTTGGCCATTTTCACCATGTCTGCACCGAAGTTGTACAGGAACTGATAGCGCAAATCAGGATGTTCCTGAAGATTCCATTGACGTCTGGCATATTTGTAGCTCCAGCCGTTTCCTTCTCTTGGGAAATCTACCCATTCAGGATGACCAAATTCATTGCCAATAAAGTTCAACCAGCCTTCTCCACCTAAACTCAACGTGAAGAGACGGATCATTTTATGCAAAGCAATCCCACGGTCAATGATCATGCTATCATAATCCTTGTGCATATGGGTATACATTTCCTTATCCATTAGCCAGAAGGCAATACTCTTATCACCCACCAACGCCTGATCATGGGACTCTGCATAAGCAATAGTGCGCTCACCATGTCTACGATTGGTCAAAGTGCCCCACATTTCGTGGATATTCCACTCTTCATCAGTCTTGTGCTTGAGTATTTTGATCCAATAATCTGGAATACCCATAGCCAAACGGAAATCAAAGCCGATTCCTCCTTCTTTCACCGGACGGCATAGACCTGGCATACCGCTCATATCCTCCGCAATAACAATCGCACTTGGATTAATCTCTTTGATCAATGTATTAGCTAACTGGAAATAAGTCAAAACATCCCAGTCCGTATCTCTAAAGTATTTATCATAATGGTCGAAGCTGATATCTCCATGGTGGAAATACAACATGGACGTCACACCATCATATCGGAATCCATCCATATGAAACTCTTCCAACCAGTATTTCACATTACTCAATAAGAAGCGTAAAACTTCTTCCTTCCCGTAATTGAAAAGCTTGGAATCCCACTGTGTATGAAACCCTCTTCCACCAGGATGGAAATACTGATCGTCCGATCCATCAAATTCATTTAAGCCTTCGGCCAGATTCTTCACCGCATGTGAATGTACAATATCCATAATCACGGCAATTCCTAGACTATGTGCTTTGTCCACTAGGTATTTTAAGTCGTATGGAGTTCCAAAACGACTGCTTGGCGCAAAGAAATTACTTACGTGATACCCAAAAGAGCCATAATAAGGATGCTCTTGAATAGCCATCACTTGAATGGCATTATATCCTTGCTCCGCTATCTTAGGCAACAATACATCCGCAAACTCTCTGTAAGTCCCAACACCTTCTTTTTCCTGTGCCATTCCCACATGACACTCGTAGATGTACGGATTATTAAATGCATCTGCAGAGCTATATTTCTTATCCGTCCACTTGTAGGGTTTTTCAGGATGCCAAACTCTGGCAGTGAAATCATAAGTAGTTTCGTCTTGAGTGACGTATTTGGCGTAAGCTGGTATACGATCATGAGTACCATTGGCGCCAGTTACCTGCACTTTGACAGCTGACTCATGGACAAGCTTTCCTTTATATTCTTTGTCGGCAAGAAAGACTTCCCAGATGCCATTGTCACCTTTGGTCATAGGACTGGCTTCACGATTCCAATCATTGAAATCACCAATTAGGTGCAGTGCCTCAGCAGCAGGAGCCCACTCCCTGTACCACCAACCTTTTTTCTTCTTATCGTAGTTTAGGCCAAGATATTCATAGCCTTTTGCAAATTCATCGAGTGAACCGTAACTCTTCTCAAATTCCTTTTTACGGTCTTTGAAGCGTTTAATTCGATCATTGATTTCACCAATATAAGGTTCCAACCAAGGATCATTCTTAACAAGAATAGGAATGCTACTTGTCGCCATACTTCTTCATTCTTCGATGTAGATGTAAGTTAATCACCAAGCCATCAGCGACCAAATATTTTAAATGGAGTCGCTATTTTATTGCAATATTTTCAATTTGACTTCATTTTTTCAATCTCATTTTAATTTTTTGAGAATGAAATCGATATTAATGCAAAGTATAAAATGGCACCGACCAAAAGAATTTTATAAATTTCATGTAACCTCTTTCAAAAGCCTCAGTTTCCCCGATTGAAGACGATGCACAAAACGATTACCAATTGAACCAACTAGATGATCATTCACTCATGCTAAAGGTAAAGGCCGGGGATGTGGAGAAACTCGGATTGCTTTACAAACGCTACAGCAGAAGACTGTTTGGATTCTTTTATAGAATGACTAGCAGCGCGTCTGTTAGTGAGGATCTGGTTCAAAATGTATTCATGCGCATGTTGAAGTACAAGCATAGTTATTCGGATTCCGGAAACTTTGAAGCATGGGCTTTTCACATGGGTCGCAATGTGCACAAAGACTTCTTGAGAAAGAACAATCGCTATAGCTGGCAGGAAGACATGACCTCCTGGGAAGAACAGCTTAAAGATGATCACAACAAAGAAGTCTACTTGCAGCAGACCGATGAATTGAACAATCTCTCTCGTGCGATTCAGGCACTACCTGAAGACAAGCGAGAATTGATCGAGCTCACAAGATTCCAACAACTGAAATACGAGCAAGTGGCGCAACTTCTTGGTATTTCGGAAAGCGCCGTAAAGGTTCGCGTGCACCGAACCATGAAAGAGCTAAAAGACAATTACCTGAAACTAGATGGCAACATTTCCAATAAAACTGGTTTATCATGAAACTAACTGATGACATAGCAACACAATGGTGGCTGGACAGCCTGGAAGGTCCATTGGCTGAAGCTCAGCAGCGACAGCTGGAGGAGTATCTAAAAGCGAATCCAGTTTTTGCTGAGGAATTGGAACAGCAATCTGCTCTTTGGAATAGTATGGGTGACCTTAAGACACCTGAACCTTCCTCAGAAATGGATTTGCGATTCGAAGCAATGCTAGGACAAGCAGTGGCAGAATCCAGGAAACCAACCATTGTGGATCAGTTGAAGACATGGTTTATAGCCAATTGGCAAGTAAGTGTTGGTTCTCTAGCGATGGGATTGGTAATAGGCATCTTCTTCATCCCAAAGCAGCAAAATGATGTTGCTAACCTGACTGCAGAAGTGCAGAAGATGAAAGAAATGCTGATGCTGACCATGATTGAAAAGCCTCAGGCACAGGATCGGATCAAAGCAGTAAACCTGACAAAGGAATTACCAAATGTTGACACTAAAGTGACTGATGCCTTGATCTCCACACTCAATCAAGATGAAAGCATCAACGTACGTTTGGCCGCATTGGAGGCACTGATTCCTTATGGTAAGCAAAGTGAAGTAAGACAAGCTCTCATTCAGTCAATCAAGCTGCAGAATTCTCCACTTGTGCAGGTGGCTCTGGCTGACGCGATGATCATGCTTCAAGAAAAAGCTGCTGTAGAATCATTTAAAGATATGCTGCAATCGGAAGATGTAGACGAAAGCATCAAGCCAAAACTACAATCGACTATTGAAACACTGCGGTCTATTTAATAAGACTCAAACTAAAAGAACTAATGAAATCAATAATACTGATACTGCTGACCGCTATAATCTGGCCACACGATCACAAAAAAGAAATAAAAATAACTGACGAGATCAGTACTGGAGGAACACCTAAAACGATCGTAATCGATAACATTTTTGGTGAAATTACCATCAAACGATCTAGCAGTTCATCCATCAAGTACGATGTAACCAAGACCATTTCTGCAAGAAATGAGAGTGACTTGCAAAAAGGTATTTCTGAGATAAACTTAAAAGTGATCAATCGTAATGACTCCATCATTCTATACCTGGCTGCACCGTTCATTTGTGACAAATGGAGTGGCTGCTATCGACAAGGCAGATGGATCCAGCGTGAGAAAGATGATTACGATTTTGTGTTTGATTTCGAATTAGAGATTCCTGCAAATTCAACTCTAGATGTACAGACCGTAGATCAAGGTAATGTGCAAATCACGGGAATCGAAGGCTTAATAAGTGCCAACAATGTCAATGGAGATGTAACTATCAAAGGTGCACGAGCAATAGATGAAGCGAGTACCGTCAATGGAGATGTGGACGTCTTTTTCAAGTCGAACCCTAGCACAGATGGCACTTATAAAACAATCAACGGAACGATCAACCTGTATTTGATGGATCAAATGAATGCCAAAGTTTCTGCAAAAACTATGCATGGCAATCTGTATTCTGCATTTGACTATGAGTCCATCGCTCCCAAACTAAAAAAGACCACCTCCAAAAGTGATGAGGCAACCATTTATGAACTGGACCAATCATTCGCTATAGAAATTGGTCAAAACGGACCTTTACTCTCATTCGAGACACTTAACGGAGACATTTATTTAAAAAGACAATAACCGGGCACAGCTCGACAAAATAGAATTAACATGAAAAAGGTAGCAATCTTATTATTCGGAATATTCATTGCCGCAACAGCGGTAGCGCAGGACGATGGCTTCTCGGAGCAATTTACCATACCGCTAACCAAGCCTGGAGAAAGGGCCTACATTAAGCTGGATCAGGTGCAGGGCGACATCAAAGTGACGGCCTATGATGGAAAAGAAGTAATCATCGTTGCCAAATCAAGCGGTAAAAACCTGAATAATCATCGACAAAAAAATGACAATATACCTGCAGGAATGAAGAAAGTATCCTCTACAGGCATTGAGCTGAGAGCGAAAGAAAATAATAACAAGATCGATATCGATTCAGAATCCTGGAAAGCAAGAATTGATATAGAGATGAG
>CAXEKM010000094.1:0-5819 GCA_963996645.1 uncultured Marinoscillum sp. | reverse complement strand
TAACAAAAGTATATACGAATAATATATAATATGAGTTTTTAATATAATAAACTTAACAATTTGATATATGTAATTAAATGCATAACCTAGTTGAGTTTTAGAATTGGTTAATGAGTAATTCAGTATGGCTTATAAGTAACGTCCCCCTCTGTACCTCCGTAACGTCGGACCGCCCCTGAATCATGGGGAGAAAAAAGAAGTGGTCCGGTTAAAGATTGGTGTTTTGGGTGGGTCAGTGACTAGTGATTGGCAGGTCGGTAATTGGTAAATCAGTGATCGGCAGAGGTGAATTGAGAATTGAAAATGGATAATTGAGAATAGTTTGCGAAAGTGTGAGATTCTTCCTTCTTCATGATGACAAAGTTGTTTGTGATTAGTGGGTTAGTGATCGGTAGGTAGGTAATCGGTTAGTCAGTAAATCAGTAGGTCGGTTGATAAATGCGATTAATTTTCTAAAGCTCCATGTCCAGATCCGTGCTGTGAAAATTGTCCCATTATTGATTATTATCAGAATTTCATTTATTTGCTTCACTGATAGCTCTTTGTGGGGGTTTCTTTATCCACATTCTAATTTCTTTAAATCACCACCAAATGTTCATTCCAAATGAATAAAATAGATATTGATGATATTCTAGCGTTTCTACAAGAGCAATGGGAAATTCTATATGACTTTTGTCTCCTTCACAAGGATATAATTGGAATTGGATTGGGTTTAGTAGCAGTATTTATGGCAATCCTTCAGTACTTCAAGACAAAATCAAATGATATCAGGATAAATGAGGATGACACAAGCAAATCGAAGTCCAAGGAAGAAATAGTGGAACCATGGAAGAAAATTCCAACCTGGATGCAAGAAATTGGCATTTATAAAGGATGGATACATTTCGAAGACCCTTATAACTATGATTATTATTTTCTTGCGCTGTCTGGGCGAATGAACAGGAAATCAACTTTAGATGGGAAGATTCATTTTGTTCGTGTCCTAGTTGTTGAAGGTAAATATGAAAGTGAATATGAAAGAAGACGTCTTAAACTATTATCAGCCAGAGATCTTGCCTATAATTTAAAATTTGACTCTGAAGAGGGAAAACATAATGAGAGTGTGCACCAACTGTTTGAATATACCAGTGAGGAATATCGCCAGTGTGAAGAAACGCAATCAGAAATGATACAGCAATAGTATGAAAAGGAATATCGAGAGCAGACGATAGCAAATTTTCAGCAATCGTTCAAAGAAGCTACTATGAGTATAGTTGAAAAAGAGCTCGTATTAATTCCTAATAGTGATGCTCAATGGTTATTCACGGGATATTTGTGGTATCGTAACTGGTGCCGAACAGACCATTTCAGTAGAGAGCACTTTCATTTTAAGGATGGTCAATATGTAAAATATGGAGATGTTGTTTTTACTATTTATGGAATTGACATAAGGAGTTCTATGGAAGGGATTTTCATTAAATATAATGACTCTGGCTTTGGGTCAAGTTATGGAATAATTCCTTGTGTTGGATATGAATTGACGGATTTTGACGGGGAATTTGTATTTGGTGAGTTAATCGAAGTAATTTACTCTTCTTTGAAAAAGGGAGTTCGTTTTGAGAAGTACTCCGAGGAATCGATAAATGAGACAATCCAAAGCTTGAAAATACAGGAACCAAAGGTAATAGACCTCCCTTCTAACCTTTATGAATTATTATTAACCTCGAAACAGCAGGTTTAATTTTACAGGAAAATTACCTCTATGAAATGAGAGAATTCACTCGGAAGTTTAATCTTTAACACAGGGGACCGGATAGCCGATTGCAATGTGCAGACAGAACAAGGCAGGATGTCCTTAGTTGTTGTAAGATTGCTTCTCCTGCACTGCCGAGTAGGGATCACAATAACGGGTTTGGGTGATGTGTAGTAGAAGGTCGCATAAGATCCACCTCTATCCCGCTTGCGGAGGATAATTTATCTGATCTTATTCTTCCTAAGCAGCTCAATGATGTCGTCATACTCGTAAAGGATGATCCCTGATATTTTGGAGTGTGGCAAGATTCTCTTCTCTCGGAGGTTGTGGAGGGTACTGGGACTGATGTTTAGCATGTCCTGAACGTCCTGGCTCCTGAGCCAAGGGTGATGGGCACTTCCATGCAACATCTGTTTGATTTCACTAAGAAGTTCGAGTTTGAAATGGTCGAGATCATCTATTGTTATCACGTTAATTTTCATAGCCTAAGTGTAAGTTGAGTATTAGTTATCAATGGTGGCTTAACAAATATTTGAAATAAGTTTATAAAATGTTAGTTACAGGGGTGACGTCACCCTCCATATAAGCCTCTGATAAAGAGCCGATTAAGTGGGTTTTTCGATAGCGAATTAGTTGGTAGAACTGTGAGTCAGTGATCAGTGTTTCGGTAATCAGTGGGTCAGTATTCGGTAATTAGTAATCAGTGGCTAGCAGTTAAAGAGACGATATTCGATAGTCAGGAGCTAGAATCGGTAATCGATGAGTCAGTGATCGGTGTTTCGGTGAGTAAGTAATCGGTAGGTCGGTGATTCGTGGCTATCGATAGACTACAATTTAAAATGAAGAATTGAGGACTTGATTTTTGCAATCACCCAAGGAGGAGTTACTTGTTTGAGGTTTGGGAGTCAATTTCGTTATTTGACTACATCTAGCTTGAAAATACGCCGTGCTTACGCACGACGCTCATCAACCAGCTTTAAGCGTTCCTTTAGGAACTTTAAATATGTATGTAAGATAGAAATGATTGAAGCGAGGAAGTAATAAGCTAACGTCACTTTGAAAGGATTCATCGAAAAGTGTGGTTAATCTAAAAATGAAGCAATATTATCATATGAAGGAGAATAACGATATCTCATCAATAAGTAATCACTTTAACTCAGGTTTTGAACAGTCGTAATTAGAGAGAAGGTAATGAATTATTTTAATGTCTCAATTAATTGATGTTCCACAGCGTAAATGGTGAGCCCAACAAGGTTTTTACAGCCTGTTTTAGTCAATAGGCTATGCTTATGTCCTTCAACTGTTCTGGTACTAATGTGTAGTTCCTCTGCAATTTCTTGATTTGATTTTTCATCCATTATCAGCTTTAATACTTCCCTTTCTCGATCACTCAATGCTACTGTAGATAAGGATCGTTGACTATTTGACATATTCCCCGAGACACTACTCATTACTCTTTTGGTAACTTGCTCATGAAAGTAATGTTCACCTCTAGAAATAGCATTAATTGCTGCTAAAACAGTATCCTTTCCTGAGTCTTTAAGTATGTAGCCATCAATTCCAAGCTGTAGCATTTGTTTGATATGCGTAAGATCATCTTGCATTGTGACAACAAGTGTTTTCAGAGGACTCGAATTTTCCTTCAAGATTTTGACCAACTCTACACCATTCATAATCGGCATATTGATATCTGTTATCAATAATTCGTACGTATTTTTACTTATCAAATCGAATGCCTCCTGGCCATTTGAAGCCTCACCTTTGATGCGAAAGTCTTCATTGTTTTCAAAATAGAATCCGAAAACGTCTCTTACCATTTTATGATCATCCACTAAAAGTATGTCCATATCGATAGCTGGTATGATTGATCGTCAAACAACAAATCTAAAGAAGTTTTTCCCTACCAACGCAGTATACCTCCCTAAGAGACAAAGTTAACTGTTTTCGTTATTTAACATTTTACCTATCAAAAACTTAACGAAGGAACATTACCTTTAATCATTTCGACTCTGACGTATGAAAGGAAACTGAGAAACAAAAACTTCCTATCAACACAATATGATTTTAATTTGAATAATTGTGTATCTTAAAAACGATGTTCAGGTATGAATGACTTTGGTTTATGTGATTTTTTAAAGATTCGATTATTGAAAATTAACTTCAAGGAACCTGTAAAGAACGCTCTAATTTATATAGTCATATGTGGACTGTATATATTTTTTTCAGACGCATTATTGCTTAAACTTATAGGTGAATCAGAGCGCATTACACAGATACAAACCATCAAGGGGCTAATGTTTGTGATGGCATCAGGTTTACTGATATTCCTGCTCACTAAAAAATCTGTTCAACGCTACAAAGAGTCCGCAGAGCGTTATGAATTGATTTTCGAATCTCTACCAGTACCCTGTTACGTTCTAGACTATGAGAGATTTACTTTTCTTCACGTTAATCAGATCGCCTTGCTAACCACAGGATATCAACTAAAAGATTACCTAAATAATACCCCTCTTAAGTTTGTCGAGAACATCAGCTACGAAGAATTGAATCACATGAAGAATAATCTTGCTAATAAAGGTTATGAGGAAATAGAATCAGATTTTAAGATAGCTAATGGAAAAGTAATGCGCCAGCAGTTTTTTTGTCAGCTAATCAATTACCTTGGAAAAAAATCAATCTGCATAATCGCTATAGATATAACACTAGCTAGTGGAGTTGAACAAGAAATAATGGAACGGATGGTATTGGCTCTAGATGGAGAGCGTAAAATGATCTCCGGAGAAATCCATGATAGCATTAAACAATATTTTGCGCTTATACATAGCCTGTCCAAGACATCAGAAGAAAACCCTAATGATTCTCGATATCTGAGCAAAATAAAAGAACTTGCTTCTGAAGGTATTAATGAGAGTCGGAAGTTATCTCATAGGATTATGCCAATGACTGATCAATATAATTTTGATCTGGAGGATTCTCTGACCTATCTCATTAATAATTACAACATGGCCCATGGGATTAGGTATACCCTTCAATATCAAATTGAACATTCTTTTGAATATGCTGATGGAATAAATATATATCGAATAGTACAAGAGGCCCTTAATAACATTGAGCGGCATTCAGAAGCAAAATGTGCCGTTATTTCCATGAATTATATTGGAAAACGCATCAAACTAGTCGTATCTGATAATGGCAAAGGCTTTGATCCATACAAAAATGGACGAAACTATAAAAGTTTGGGTTTGTCAATGATCAGAACACGTTGCGATCTTCTTCACGGTAGTTTGATCATAAATAGTGAACTCAACAAAGGCACCACTATTAATGTTTGGCTTCCTGTGTCTGAAGCTTCAAGAGAAAAAAGCGCTCCTAAAGGGGCTAATACCGACGAATAAAACATAAAAACGCTGAGTAATTAAATATTCATATCTGAGAATTGACCATGAATGGATTCCTGGAAGTTGGAGACAAAGTCTACAAAATGAGGCTTATCAAAATCCTCTTCTCTTAAGACTAAATAGATTTCTCTCATCAATTTGTTTTTACCAATGGCTTTGAAGATTAATTCGCTTTGATGGGCAAATGGCTTCAACATCCATTTAGGAACGCACGTTATTCCTCGGTTTGCCCGGACCATCTCCAAGCTGAGCTCTGTAAGGGGAATAGCAGAAATTTTGAAAGGGCTGATCTGATTTGGCTTCAGGTATTTATCATAGACTGATACAGTTTCCAGAGGATACGAGTGAATGATCAGGTGCTGGGAAGCGAAATCCTTCGCTACAACATATTTACTATCTGATAAGTCATTTTCTCTATGCATTACTACTAAGAGCTCATCCCTGAGTACTTTGATGCATTTGAGATTTTCCTGTGCTGGCCTGGCTGTCACCATGGCTATGTCCACTTCATAATTGAGAAGATTCTCTAATGGCTGATGTGTGGTATTGTATAGAAGCTGGATATCGATCCGTGGATAAAGAGCCGACATTCGATCCAGAAACTGAGGAAACAGTAGGTAGAACGTATAGCATTCACTACTCACCCTGATCTTACCTCCTGCACTTTGATGGTTGCTTTTAATCTGAAG
>CAXEKM010000093.1:0-5435 GCA_963996645.1 uncultured Marinoscillum sp. | reverse complement strand
CAGGAACAGCAGCCTTCTTATATGTGAGATATACAAAGCCCGTTTTTGAGTCTCAATCACTATTGAAACTTGATATAGAAAGTGAAGCCACAACTCTTGGTTTAGCATCTACTAATTATGAAAGTGCCGCTTTAAATAACTTGTCTGGAGAAATTGAACTCCTTAAATCCAAGCTCTTTTTTAGCAAGGTACTTAGTGTAGCAAATCTAGATGTTTCTTATCATTACTATGGTCGCTACCTGACGGATGAGCGTTATAAGAATTCTCCGTTCGCTGTGTCCTTTAAACTTCACAACGGGAGTTATTATAACCGACCATTTGATTTAGAAATTTTTGATGAGAACCAATTCAAATTGATCTATGATAAGAATGGGGAATTGGTGACTGAAGTATACAGTTATGGGACGGAAATCACGACAAGCGATTTTAATTTGCTCATTGAAAAAACGAGGAATTTCAGTTATCCAGAGGTTAGTGGTACCTATTATTTTGTGATCAATAGTGAGGATGCATTGATTGACTACTTGCAAAGAAGTGTCAAGGTGACTCCAGAAAACCTTAACGCGAGAACCATCAGAATCTCATTAACAGATTATAATAAGTACAAGGCAAGGGATTTGGTGATGGCCATTGATACCTTGTACTTGGAGTATACTAAGCAGGCGAAGAATCAAACCATAGATCAGAAGATTGAATTCTTGAATTCTCAAATAAGAGAAACAGAAGAGAAGATCGAGGGTTTTGAAGACTATTTTGAGGATTTCATAGTTGATAATCGGACTACAAATTATCAAACTGAGATTGCTAAGACGATACAGGTTCTGAATGTTTTAGATACTACTGAGTTCCAAATCAAAAAAGAGATTTCTGAGATCAATCAGATATTAGGCGATGAAAATAATGAGTTACTGAATGTTAGTCCTTTATTGATTAGCAAGCTGCCAGAAGTTGTGGCTACTTACTTGAAGTCTTACCAGGAATTGCTCAAACAGAAACAGGATAAGATTAGAAATTATAACGAGAATACTTACGTTATTCGAAGGCTTAATGAGGAGCTTGAATTAGAAAAAGGGAAGTTTTCAGGTCTTCTGTCTGATTACAAGGATGACCTTTCCACAAGATTGAGTGATTTAAGACGAAGAAGGGAATTGATAGAGGGCTCCTTTTCTAATATGCCTTCTATGAGCACTGATTTCAATAAGAATCAACGCTTTTACGGACTGCAAGAGAACTTTTTGCTAAACCTAACCAAGTCCAAAATGGAGTTGGAAATTACAAAAGCTGGTACAGTTACCAATTTTGTAGTGTTATCACCGGCCAGTCTTCCTTCGGCACCGATTGAGCCAAAGCCTCTTTTAATTTATGGAGGGGCCATTGCTTTGGCATTCTTCCTTTCCATGTTTTTCATTTTAGTAAAGTATTTGTTGAATAATCGAATCACAACTTTGAAAGAGTTAGAAGGTTTGATTTCAGTTCCAGTATTGGGTACTGTGCCTAAGTTTAGAGGTGAAAAATTGTCACTGACAAAAATGGTAGTGCGTCCAAACTCCAAATCAGCACTTAGCGAAGCATTAAGGACCATCAGGACCAATATGGAGTTCTTAAATGGAACAACTAAAAATAACAAGCTTCTTACCATTACTTCTACAGTATCAGGAGAGGGTAAAACTTTTGTAGCTGTGAATCTCGGAGCCATCATTGCTTTATCCAATCAAAAGGTTTGTATTCTGGATTTGGACATGAGAAAGCCTAAAGTGCATTTGGCATTTGAACATGAGCCTCACTACAAAGGAATGAGTACCATGTTGATAGGTAAAGACAGTGTGGAAGATTGTATAGTTAATACTGACACTCCTGGACTTGATTACATTCCAGCGGGACCAACTCCTCCCAATCCGTCAGAGTTAATTCTTAATGAGGAATACAAAAACATCCTTGCGGAATTACAGCTAAAGTATGATTTGATCATACTAGATACACCGCCAGTAGGTTTGGTGACAGATGCTGTGCTTTCTATGAAAATGTCTGCACTTCAGATGTATGTAGTACGATCTGATTATTCCAAAAGATCATTCGCTCAATCTGTAGAAAATCTTAAAAAGATCAATCGTTTCTCCAACCTTACGGTGATTTTCAATGGCTTGGATTCCGGTAATCAATCCTATGGATATGGCTACGGCTATGGATATGGTTACGGATATTATGACGATAATGACTAACTGCATACCTTTGCAGCCGATAAAGGGAAAGGAAGGAAATGTTAGGTTGGTTTGGGAATCATAAAAAGGCTTTTAATGTCGATGTAGACATTCATAGTCATCTTATACCGGGAATTGATGACGGTTCCAGGTCACTGGAAGAGTCTATAGAAATGCTTACAGTATTTCAGCAATTGGGATATAAGAAAGTAATAACGACTCCTCACATACATTCAGAGTATTATCCCAATACCAAAGAGATTATTGAATCAGGTCTAGAAGCCTTAAAGGAAGAGATCGATAAGGCTCGACTTACTATTGATGTGGAAGTCGCAGCAGAGTACTACATCGATTCGGAGTTTTTATCGTTGATTGAAAATCCTGAGGAGATTATGTCGTTCGGTAGATTCAAGTATGTATTGATGGAGACTCCGTTTATGAACAAGCCATTGATTTTTGATGAGGTAGTTTTTCAGCTAAAGTCACATGGTTTCGTGCCAATATTGGCTCATCCTGAACGTTATACTTACCTAATGGATGACTTATCCTGGTTGAAGAAAATTAGAATTCAAGGAGTTCAGTTGCAGATTACTTCTAGTTCCTTAGTCGGAGGATATGGAAAAGGTCCGCAAAAGATTGCTAACCAGTTATTAAAAGAGAATATGGTAGACTTTATCGGGTCTGATCTCCATAGAAAAAATCAATTACCACTATTTCAGAAGTCGTTGAGACATAAAATAATTCCACAAAATTTAAAGAACAACGAACTAATTTGATCGTTTTGTTGTGGATAACTTTTGATGGCTATATAGTACTTCAGATATTTAATTGGACTATATTCATACATCATCCATGACATACTTTTTAACTTTTTTATATGCAAGAAGAGTATAAGCGCAAGGAAGAGAGGGAGTTGATAAGAAAGTTTGAAGCATTCCTTAAAAACAAAGAGTCCTATTATTTTGATGAGGACGCTTACCTTGAAGTGATAGGGTACTATCAAAATCATGAAAAATTTGCTAAAGCTTTAAAAGCGTGTGAACTCGGTTTGGAGCAGTATGCTTTCTCTATTGATTTAACAATGGAGCTAGCAGATGTGCTCGTAAAATTGGATCGACATGCTGAGGCAATCATGACGCTGGAAAAAGCATTGAATTATCATCCGAATGATCCGGAACTTTTGATTCAAAAAGGAACGATTCATTCATTGATGTCTCAATATCAGGAAGCCATTGATTGCTATGAGCGTACCATTGAGTTTGCAGAAGAAAAAGACGAGATCTACTATTCTATAGGTTTGGCCTATCAGGGAATGGGGGATCATTTGAAAGCTGCGGAGAGTCATAAGAAAGCTATTGAGCACAATATGCTGAATGAAAATGCTTTGTATGAACTGGCTTATTGTTTAGATGTAGCTGGGGAGTTGGAAAGCAGCCTGGATTACTATCATAAGTTTATCGACCAAGATCCATATTCAGAATATGCATGGTACAATCTAGGGATTGTCTACAACAAGCTTGAGATGTTCGATAAGGCAGTAGACGCCTACGAATATGCGGTGGCTATTGACGATGATTTTAGCAGTGCTCATTTCAATATGGGTAATGCCTACATGAATTTGCTTCAGTACGACAAAGCACTGAATTGCTATGTCAAAACGATGGATCTTGAAGGTCCTACGTCTGAGACATATTGTCATATTGCTGCGGCATATGAGAAGATGGAGCAGTTTGACTTAGCAATCAAACACTACCAAAAAGCTACAAAACTGGACAACCTGTATCATGAGGCATGGTATGGGTTAGGTGTATGCTTATCTCATTCAGAAAGGTGGTATGAAGCCATTCATTTTTTCAATAAAGCACTCAAGCTGGATGTAGAGAATAGCTCCTACTGGAAAGCTGTTGCAGACGCAGAGTTCAAAACAGGTAATATCGTTTCAGCACTAGATGCATACAATGAAGCTGCCAATTTAGATCCAGAGGATCCACACATTTGGTTGGATTGGTCTTATGTATATTATGAGCAAGGAGATTTTGACAAAGCTCAGGATACTGTTGAAGACGGTTTGGTGGATTGCCCGGAAAATGCCGACCTGTATTACAGGAGTGTTGTCTATCTGATCGAAGGAGGGAAATACAAAATGGCTATTAACAGGCTGGAGACAGGGTTAATGCTTGATTTTGACGGACATTTACAATTGTTCGAATTTTTCCCCAATTTGCAGACGCAAAAAGCGCTCTATAAAATCATTGAGCAATACAGGAAAAACAGTTAAAATCTAAGTCATTTTAATCAGAATTACTGATTTTTGCGTCTTTGCGAAAAATCAGCGATTTACGACGTTCTATGAATTATCATCTAAATCAAATTCCCGAAAGGACAGTCAAGCCAAGAAACACAGGTTTTACCATGGTAATGGACAAAGGCCTAAGTACAAGAGAGGTTGAAGACATGCTTGAGGTTTCGGGTGACTATATCGATATTGTTAAACTTGGGTGGGCTACTTCATTTGTAACCAAAAACCTAAAAAAGAAACTAGAGGTTTATAAGGCTAATGGAATTCCTGTTTATTTGGGAGGAACATTGTTCGAGGCTTTTATCGCTAGAGATCAGTTTGAAGATTATCAGAAAGTTCTAGATCAATACAGTTTAGAATATGCTGAAGTCTCTGACGGAAGTTTGGTGATGGATCACGATAAAAAGTGTGAATACATCAATACCCTTTCTAAGCAAGTAACTGTTCTTTCAGAAGTTGGATCTAAGGATGCGGCTAAAATCATTCCGCCGTACAAGTGGATTGAGCAAATGCAGACAGAGTTGGATGCAGGAGCATGGAAAGTAATCGGTGAAGCTAGAGAAAGTGGAAACGTTGGTCTTTTCAGAGATTCAGGTGAAGTTCGTCAGGGTCTTGTAGAAGAGATTTTAACGAAGATCCCGGAAGACAAAATTCTTTGGGAAGCTCCTCAGAAAGCTCAGCAAGTATGGTTTATCAAGCTTATTGGAGCGAATGTAAACCTTGGGAATATTGCTCCTAATGAAGTGATTCCGCTAGAGACTATTCGTCTGGGATTGAGAGGAGATACCTTTGATCATTTTTTGAATAAATGAACCAATATTTAAGTCTGTTCCTTAAAGGCCTGGCCATGGGAGCTGCGAACGTGATACCAGGTGTGTCAGGGGGTACCATTGCTTTCATTACAGGCATTTATCAAAGACTAATTGATGCGTTGAAAT
>CAXEKM010000092.1:0-2784 GCA_963996645.1 uncultured Marinoscillum sp. | reverse complement strand
TAATCTTTTACCTCTTTCTAAATCGGTGAAATCTATTGCGGTAATTGGTCAGTTGGCAGGAAGTAAAGATATTCCTCTAGGTAACTGGAGAGCTCAAGCGATCGCTAATAGTGCTGTATCTATTGAGGAAGGTATCAAAAATGCAGTTACTAAAAAGACCAAAGTACAATTTGCTCAAGGATATACACTGACAACAGGTAACAGGGATTTCGTTCATGAATTGACCTTTGCAGATGACAAAGGTGAAGGATTTGAAGAAGCTATCAATCTTGCACGTATGTCTGAAATAGTAGTTTTAGCCATTGGTGAAGATTGTTATCAAACAGGTGAGGGAAGAAGCCAATCAGATGTACGTCTAAAAGGAAAGCAATTAGAATTGTTCAATGAGTTGATCAAGGTTAATAAGAATGTAGTAGTAGTTCTAATGAATGGAAGACCATTAGCCATTCCAGAATTGGCTGAAAAGGCTCCTGCTATTTTAGAAACGTGGTTTGCTGGTTCTGAAGCAGGGAATGCTATCGCTGATGTACTGTTTGGAGATTACAATCCTTCAGGTAAACTTCCTGTGACCTTCCCAGATAATGTTGGTCAGGAGCCACTTCATTATGATCGTAAGAGTACTGGAAGACCGGTTACCAATGCTTTTGATAATGGTTTAGTATTCTGGTCTCATTATACAGATTCTCCAAATGAAGGTACCTATCCATTTGGATTTGGATTGAGTTACGCGACATTCAAATACTCAGATTTGAAGGTTAACAGCGGTGAAAAAGGTAAAGTGAAAATAGAAGTTACAATTTCTAATACCTCTAAAACAGCAGGTAAAGAAACCGTACAGGTTTATATCCGAGATCGAGTAGCTAGTTTAACTCAGCCAATTAAGAGACTTGTTGATTTCAAACAAGTGGAAGTTGCGGCCGGAGGACAGCAAAAAGTAATCTTCGAGCTAACCAGTGAAGACTTAGGATTCTATAATAATCAATATGATTTTGTAGTGGAAGATGGAGCATTCGACATTATGGTTGGTACAAATTCCATGGACTTGATGAAGGAAACAATCAACCTAACCTTTTAATTAGTTTCATTTCAGCTGGCTGAGAATCCATTGATTAATGGTCTCAGCCAGTTTTTCATACCTATCTGTTGTATCCCCCCCGAACTTTTTGGGTACATGAAAACTATGGTCGGCGTTTTCAAATACTGCGATCGTACCCTTAGACAGTGAATCTGCTACATGTTGGATCAATTCTATATCAGCTAATTTATCTTTAGTGCCTTGTAAAAAGAGTTGAGGAAGGGGTATTAGATCTAAATGTCCTCCTTTTTTAATTGATGGCTTTCCCAGTGCATGTAAAGGAAAGCCCAGATAAATGATGCCTTTAATGATCTCTTGATTAGCAGGGTTGTCTAATAAGCTATGAGAGGCCATTCTTCCTCCGTATGATTTACCACCTATAAATAAAGGAAGTTCAGGATTTTGATTTTCGACTATTTTGATGATCTCATTCCAGTTAGCTATTGATTTTGTCGGTGATCTAGGTAGTTTTTTACCCTCGTCTATATAACTGAAGTTAAACCGAATAACATGTATGTCCAGTTTGACAAGAGCTTGACTAATTGATTCCATGAACTCATGATTCATTCCGGCTCCAGCTCCATGTGCCAGTATTAGTTGGCATTTTGGGTGTTTACTCGAATTAGAAATATAGTTGATTTCCAAGGTTTAATGATTTCTTAAAAACTATTCGTCGAAAATACTCCATCCTTCTTATACAGAAGAAGGGCTTTTTACTGATTTAACCATAATGTTATGTGCTAACATCTTATAACTCAACGAATTCTCAAGTTTGACAGTTGTAAAATATAACAGTGAGGTACTATTTTAAGATAAGAATTACAATCTGTCGACCTTGGAATAGCATACAAAAGCTAAGCAAAATACCTATTTCGAGCGATGGCACCTGAGAAATTATCATTGTAATTTTCGGCATTAATATTTTAACACTGTGGACATGATCATGAAACGCTTACTAACCTTGGCCCTGGTTTTGGGGTCTTTTTACGTATCAGCTCAGAAAATCCCGTTTCAAGGGAAATTAACTGAGAATGACGAGCCAGTAACTGGCACGAAAAATTTTGTATTTGGATTTCCATCTATACAATGGGAAGAAACACATGAAGGTGTGTCTATTCTAGATGGTTATTATAGTGTAATCTTGGGAAGTATCACTCCTATACCAGATTCATTATTTGATGCGAGTGGAGAGGTTGAATTAAGTATATCAGTAGATGGGACAGCATTGTCTTCAGTGATGATTTACGCGCCCATTGGATCCAAAACAGGAAGGTTTGTAATTACCGAATCTACAGATACAACTACTACCGCATTAACTGTAAGTAATGCTAGTACGGGAACCTCTTTTGGTACTGGTTCTAGAATTGGTGCCTACATCGAGGCAAAAGGTGAAGGACTTAATACGGGATTATTTTCATACGCTGAGAATGGACGTAGTATCAATAACCAGTCAGAGTTAACAGATCCAGAAGTCTATGTGACGTCCCAACTATCTTCTTTGTACGGAAACACTAATGTTGGTGGACGAGCTATGCAGGCACAATATACCGCTACAGGTGGAGGTCATGGAATCGGTGTTTCTGGTTATGCCGGAGGTGGCGGAATGAACTGGGCTCTTTGGGGAAGAGCAAATTCTGTACAATCTGATTCTACACAATTTGGTGCTTATATTGAGGCTTATGGCCCAGGAACAGGAGAGCATATTGGGG
>CAXEKM010000091.1:0-2992 GCA_963996645.1 uncultured Marinoscillum sp. | reverse complement strand
CCTTTCAATAACTACAACAGAATAGCCGATTCTATCTTGATTTATAATTTAGACAGCACCATAGTTACCTCAACTCTTTACAATCCAGAGATCAGAGTTCCTGCTACCATTGGTGATTTCGTTAGACTCAGATTAAAATACAACTATGACAACAACTTGACCTTATACTCTAACGCGATAGAAACAGAAGTAATCGTAAAAGTTTATGTTCCCGATGCATTTACGCCAAATAACGATGGACTAAATGATGAATTAAAGTTATTTGGATTGCCAACCAGTAACTTCACCATTCAGATCTATGACAGGTGGGGAAAAGTGATTCATCAGGCATCAGAGAACCCTGTATGGAATGGAAAGGTTGGTAAAAAACATGTAGAAACAGGAAGCTACCTCTATCGGTTAACCTTTGAGTTAGAATCTGGGGAACTTAAAACCCAAGTTGGTACTTTTGCTGTATTAAAGAATTAAACCTGTAGGATATGTTTGATATGATGAAAATGATGGGCAAGCTGAAGGAAGTTCAGGAAAACATGAAAAAAGCCCAGGAAGGTTTAAAAGACATCAAAGCAACTGGTGATGCTGGTGCAGGAATGGTTACCGCTACGGTTAATGGCAATAAAGAACTTGTTGATTTAAAAATTGACGAATCACTTATTACCAAAGACGATCAGGACATGATGAAAGACCTCATTATTGCAGCTGTAAATAAAGCAATCAGCAATGTAGAGGCTGAAGCACGTGAACACATGAAAAAGGCCACTGATGGAGTGATTCCTAACATTCCAGGTTTTGACCTGAACAATATGATGTAATGAATACTACGGCAGTTGTTATACTCAATTACAACGGAAGCAAGTTTTTACAACAGTTTCTACCTACATTAATTAAGTATTCAGGCAAAGCTCAAATCGTAGTTGCAGACAACAACTCCTCCGATGATTCATTGGAGATTCTAAAGCAATTTCCAAAAGTTACTGCGTTAGCACTTACTGAGAATTATGGATATGCTGGTGGTTATAATGAAGCCTTAAAGCAAATCTCTGCCAATTATTACGCTTTGGTCAATTCCGACATTGAAGTAACCAAAGGATGGCTGGAACCATTGATTACTTTTTTAGAGAACAATTCAGAATACGCTGCTGTACAGCCAAAAATTCTTGATTTCAAGAATAGACATCATTTTGAATATGCTGGTGCATCCGGTGGATTTATGGATTCTCTTGGGTACGCCTATTGCCGTGGACGAATCTTTGATACGCTAGAAGAAGACACCGGTCAATACGATACCAACACTGATGTTTTTTGGACTACAGGTGCTTGTTTTATGATCCGCAGCTCAGTATTTCACAAAATTGGAGGCTTCCCTGCAGATTTCTTTGCGCACATGGAAGAAGTAGATCTGTGTTGGAGATTATTAAGTAATGATTTTAAACTAGCCGCAATTCCAGAATCCACAGTATTTCATGTAGGTGGAGGAACCTTAAATAAAACCAGTTCCCGAAAAACGTATCTTAATTTCAGAAACAATATAAGACTATTGGTCAGGAATTTGCCGAAAGGTCAACTACTGCTAACATTACCAATAAGAATAGTTCTGGACTGGGCAGCTGCTCTCTTATTTTGGAAGCAACAATCATTCGAACATTTTACTGCAGTGTTCAAGGCGCACAAAGATGCATTGAGCTCGCTTCGCCTTGATTTGAGTCAAAAAGACCGATCCAAACCAAGAATAATGACATCAAGCTGGATAGTTCTAAAGTACTATTTTTCGGGCAAGAAGAGCTTTAAAGAGCTTAATAATACCAAATAGAGTTATCTCTACGTCTTAGCATTTTACGAAAGTTCATCACAAATGCAAGAGCGAGATAGACGATTATTGGCGACCCAAAGGTCAAAAAAGAGGTATAAATAAAAAATAATCGAATGCCAGAAGTCGGTATTCTAAGCTTTTCGCCCAAACGGGTACACACCCCAAAAGCATATTTTTCAAAAAACTTTTGCATATCTGACTGGAAATTAATGCTTCAAAGATAACAAATCTGGCTTAGATTTGTTGTGTATGCATTACGAAGTAAGTTATTATTTCCGTATTATTGCATCTTATTATAGGATTCGACCATTATTGTATTTGAAAATCAAAAAAATGATCCACATGCGAAAAATTAACTTTGCTATGGCTTTAGTTGCCGGAGCAATCTTTTTTTCCGGCTGTTCGCTTAGTAAAATGATTAAGCTTGCGGCTGACCAAGATTTGCAGGTAACACCTAACCCTTTAGAGGTACACGGTGGTGCTGTACCATTCGATGTATCTGCTGTCCTTCCTCCAAAAATGCTCCCAACTGGTAAAGTGTATACAATCAACACTATCTATCAATATGGAGACCAAGAGGTTGCTGTAGGTTCGATTGAATTTAAAGCTGAAGATTTCCCTAACAGTAGTTCTTCTACTTCTAGAAAAAGCGAAAGCTTCACATTCCCATATCAGGCAGGCATGAATCCTGGTACCCTTTATGTAGAAGGTGTTGCTAGCGATCCAAAATCAGGTAAGTCTAAAACTTCTCCAAGATTAGCAGTAGCTCAAGGATTAGTGATGACTAGCACTTTTGCTAAGCCTGTAACATTCAGCACATATGCTGATCATGGCTATAACGACAAGGAAGAGCTTATTCCAACTAACGTAGACTTCTTCTTCGAGCAAGGAGCTGCAAGATTGAATCCTTCAGTAAACACTGACGGAACTTCAAACAGAGCTAAAAGTAACGACCTAGCTGCATTCATCGCAGAGAAAAACGTTACAAGAACTGTTACTATCACTGGTACTCACTCTCCAGAGGGTACTGAAAGAGTAAACAGCGACTTGGCTGAGGATAGAGCAAAAGCTATCGAAGACTTCTACAGAAAGCAAATGAAAAGATATGACTACAAAGGTATGTCAGACTCTATTAAATTCATTTGGCTTCCTTTTTGGGTGCCACTGACTTCAGAGGAGCGG
>CAXEKM010000090.1:0-8408 GCA_963996645.1 uncultured Marinoscillum sp. | reverse complement strand
TATTATTTACAACTTTTTATAACCTCTACTCAAGAAACCCTCAGCTATAAAATCATCAGGCAATAAACAAAAGCAGACACGATGATATCCCAAAAGTGACCCTATCTTTGGTTGCTCTTCAAGACATTGGATATGACTACTATCATCAAAGCAGAATCAAAACAAGACTTCCAAAACCTAGAACAACTGGCCTCAAAAATCTGGACAGAGCACTACACTCCTATTATTGGGATTGACCAGGTCAATTACATGCTAGACAAATTTCAATCAGCTGAAGCTATGCAAAAGCAGGTTGCTGATGGTATGGAGTATTATCTATTAATTCATGATGAAAAAGCTGCAGGATACTTTGCGGTGACAAAGAAGAAAGAATCACTTTTCTTAAGTAAGCTCTATGTAGCTAAAGAATTTAGGGGTAATGGCATAGCCAAATTAGCCATGCAATTTATCGAACAAAGGAAAGTTGCCTTAGTCTGCAATAGTATTTCTCTTACTGTCAATAAAGACAATTTAAACTCGATTGCAGCTTATGAAAAAATGGGGTTTGCCAAAATCGAGGCAATCGTTCAGGATATTGGCAATGGGTATGTAATGGATGATTATTACATGGAAAAGAAAGGCTAACTTTCCATTCATAATCCTAACCAACTATGAACAAACTCATACCTTACCTATTGATCCTGTGGCTTATAAGCAGCTGCAGTGAATCAAAGGAAGAAGAAACTCTTGCCTACAATTCACCTAATCTCCAACTCAAACAATTATCTGAGAATACCTGGATACATGTATCCTATCTTCAAACGAATGATTATGGTAAAGTGCCTTGCAATGGCCTTGTCTATACCAATCAAGGAGAAGGAATCGTATTCGACACACCATCTTCTGATAGTGCATCAATAGAACTTCTTAACTTCTTTAAAAACAAGGAAATTACCATCAACAAAGTGGTACCTACTCATTTTCATTATGATTGCCTGGGAGGTTTGGTTCCATTTCATAATGAGGAAATAAACTCAGAGTCAAGCATTCAAACATTTGATTTAGCTGTAGCAGTCGGAGATGTTCCAATTCCCAAACAAGTATTTGAGGGAAATCAAACATTCAAAGTTGGAACTGAAACGATTGAACTCTCTCATTTTGGTGCTGGACATACGCTGGACAACATGGTTGCCTATATTCCTTCTGAAGAAATCCTGTTTGGAGGTTGCCTCGTCAAAACTATGAATGCTGGCAAAGGCAACCTTGCAGATGCTGACACGCTACAGTGGTCCAACACCATTCAGAACATTCTCAATGCATACCCTAACTTAAAGACTGTTGTCCCAGGACATGGAAGAGAAGGTGGAATTGAATTATTGGAATACACAAAAGAGATGTTTCAACAACAATTGTGAATGAAGTATTTATAATTCAAAACCTAAGGTGAGATTCCCTTGACGGAAAGATTCATTTCCTAATTGAATGCTATAAGGAATCAATCGAACTTTGACTTTATCTGATACTGCCCAATCTACAGCTACACCAGCTTCAAATCCGAATCTGAATTCACTTACGTAGGATGACTCTCTAGCAAAAGCATCACCTCCTTTTAACCAATTAACCCAACTGGTAAAAGGTCCAGCAAAAGGTATTATGGATAATTTCTGAGCATTTACGATGTGATACCCAAACATAGGGGCCAGATGCAAAGTTGTACTCAATGATGGGCTAAACTGTTCATCTGCCCTACTGTTAAGAACACTTAATCCAACTTTCGGGGCAAATTCCAATTTTCCAGATTCGATTAATTCTATTGGCTTTTGAACCAATAGTATAAACCCAGAAGCATCATCTGCTGCACTTTCAGACAAAAAGGATTCCGTATATCCTCCGCTGAGTATCACCTGTGCCTGAACAACATCAATGGACAACCACATAGTCACTATCATAGCTGATAATAGTAGAAATCTACTCAATTCCATGAATAATAAGATTAACGTTCTGCCTCAAAGCAGTAACAATTGGAAAAAGAACAAGCTAGGATTTTACCCTTTTGTGAATCGTCAGATGAAGGAATAGCACGAATGCCTCCATATCTCTGATAAATCTCCACTCCTTCAGGCAAAAAATCCCACAACATCTGTCCTGTTTGAGTATCAAAAGCATATAAATGACCCGTACTGAAATACATCACATCATTAAGAAAATAAACCTGGTCTGTTCCTCCAACCGTTCGGTTTTCCCAGTTGACTTCACCTGTTGATGCATTCAATGATACTACCAAAAGGTCACCAGCGTCATTTACACCGTAGATGTTCCCTTTATATTCAGCATACGCAAGGTGACCATCAAACGGACTTTCAAATGGACTGTATGTCCAAATAATCTCTCCATTAGTTCTATTGATTCCATGCATTTTACCGTTCGCATTAACAACCACAACATCTCCTACTAATACTGGACGTTGACTAAATGGCATTGCCGAAGTATCTCCTAGTTGAGTCTTTTCAAAGTCCAGTTCACCTGTTGTGAGGTTTATTGAAGTCATGTAATGAATTTCTTTGTAATCTTCCAGATCTATGAACTCAATAAAAGTAAGAAAGGCATGCACTTCACCGTCAATTTCATACACCAATGGCTCGTTCATACTTCCATAACTTCCATTATAATTGGTGATATGGCTAATGGGTGGTGAATAAATGGAATCAAAGGCTGTACTTCCAATGTCTCCTTTTATAAGAGTTGGCACATTCTGATCTCCTTCGTACAAATCAAAAGTAGTATAATAGTGCGCTCCTACTATCTGAACACCCAGCACACCATAGTAGCCATCTCGTACATCAGTCCAAAGAGTAGATCCTGTACTTAAATCCAATGCATAGAGATGTTCATCATACTGAAGAATCCAAAGACTATCCTTTTGGTTGAACCCATATTCGCCATTATTAATATCATAAACACGTTCACCTGGCAGATCAAATTCAGACCAGCTCCATTGCTCAGAGCCATCATCTATATTTAGAGCCAACAGAATGTCATTTTCTGCATTATCAGTACCTCCCACAATAACGACATCTTTATAATATGCCGGACTAACAGCGGTGGTGACTGTTCCTTTTCCTGTTACATCTTGTTGCCAAACAGGTGGCTTAGAAATCAATACCCCTGCCTGATTGTATTGACCACTTGTAGATTCTTTACCATCATCTTTACAGCCAATACCGGATAATAAAATAAACATGCAGCCCAAAAAGGCCACATGTTTATTCCATAATGGGACTAAGAACTTAAATGTCATGTCCTATTGATTTTTATCTAGTTGTTGTTGTGAAATAACCGCCATATTGACCATTAAAAGCTCTTCTTAATGTAAGGTTAGTATTTGGATGCACACCCATCTCCAGGTGATTCACTCCTGCTATTCTAACGGTAGTTCCTCCCCAATTTGATTTTTCACCTTTCTGAGAGCCGCTCTTAATGAAACCATCACTAGGTGTGTTTACCCACCTGGTTCGGGTCACTTCCACCCAAACCCAATAACAGTCATCACAATCAATTCTTTCAGTCATTGCTGCTGCCATCAAACAAGGCTCTTCTTCAATTGGAGCAACTTGAAGAGGTCCTGGCAACCCACTATTACAAACATACTGTTGTTCTAGCGTAGTATATTGTTCAGTATATCTCGAATCAATTAACTCGTTCCAGGCGATTTCCCAACCTCTGTTCAAATAATCATATCCGGCATTCCAGGCTTCTTTTTCTCTACGTTTTCTATCTCGACAAGAATCCCAACAAAATGGAGTCCATCCTGTACTTATTCCATCAGCCGTACTCTTATACGAGTTAGCCACGGTATTATAAGCGGTCAATAAAAGGTTAGCAAAATTATCATCTAGCGTAATACTAGATACGAACATACGAGCATGAACCGGACTATCCTCATCACCCCAAACCTTAATTTTAGGCTTAGAATTGGAGAAACTCTTAACAGAATTCATGTAAGTACTGTTCTCTGCTAAATCCTTAATTGATTGACTATTTGGATTGAAATTAGTTGTGATTGCTTCTTCAAATCCTTCAGTTAGGTCTTCCGTCACATCTAAAATAGCAGCACTAGCAAACGTTCGGATAACAACGCTCATCCCACCTCCAGTAATCGCATCGGTAATTCCATCGTTGAAAACCTGCCATTTACTTCGCGTAGAACTAGCAATTGGTCCTCTCCTTAGGTTATCAACACTTTGGGTAATGAAACGAGTAACACCAGTACCATTGATCGTTTCATTTGCAAGTCTGGCACCATCCAAAGGAGACCCAAAAGTGATGTATCCTCCATGAAGATTAGGATAATCTCTGTCGGCTTCTCTTAGAGCCACTCCACCCATGCTGTGCCCTATACCGATGGTATTTGTTCCAGCAACGGACTGAGATCCATTTTTGATTCTATTGGCATATGCCTGTACGCCATCTGTGGTTGTATAGGTGAACCCAGTAGAGTTAATTTTATAATCTCTTTCAGCTCTAGCATATTCAGCATTCCAGAAATCAGCATTATCCTGAAAACCATGTGTCCAAAACACATTTCTATCCTGAGCACTCGATGTAACTACCATCACTAGTGCTATGGTCATTAATAAAAGATTTTTCATAGTCTTAAGAGATTATAGGTCTAGTGAGGTTTCAATTTGAAATTCTGAATAGAATATATCTGAATGTTCTGTGAAATAGATATCGTAGGCTTCAGAATATTGAACATTTCGGTAATGACTTGAAGCTTGATAAATAACCCCTTCATCATTCTTCGTGTAAAAATTGTGTTCAATGTCCTTTAGT
Source organism: uncultured Marinoscillum sp. (assembly GCA_963996645.1). Classification (GTDB taxonomy): domain Bacteria; phylum Bacteroidota; class Bacteroidia; order Cytophagales; family Cyclobacteriaceae; genus Marinoscillum. The sequence goes on along the minus strand of CAXEKM010000090.1, from coordinate 3,596 downwards.
TTTCCTGAAGAGGTATAACCTTCTGTACGATATACAACTCCATACTCAGGCAAAATGTAGGTTTCTTCTCTAACTACTTCCCCCTGATCACCAGACCTTGCTGAAGATGATACTTCTACATCAAGATATCGGGTCAACTGAAACGCTTCATCCAGATCCGCAAATTTGGCCGCTCCCTTTTTCGCTAATTCGATAGCCTTTTGAGCAACTTCAGACGGCTTATAATAAGACTTTACGGCAAACTCAGCTGCCAACTTAGTACTAGCAAATTCTTCTGGGGAAATCCAATATTGATCTTCGTAAGCATCTTCAAAGATGACGTTACCAGATTTATCGAATCCTTGCACAAGTCCATTGACATAAACAAACTTGTTTACTTTAGGCATGTCAGATGGCAACTCCCATTCATCTGCTGGAAACCCGCTGTTTGTCGGAAGGTATTCTACCTGCTTTCCAAAAGTCAAGTCTTCATATACCTCAAAATAAACACGCTTTTTCTCGGATTTTGGTTCTTCTAAATAGGTCAGACCCAACTCCACTGCTTGACCTTCTGCAAATTCAGCCTTTCGCTGAGTATTTTCAATAAAACTCAATTTTAATATAGCAGGTTTACTGCTTAATGAAGAACTATATAGCCCCTCGCTTCTTTCATCCAGTAGCACATCATTCCTGCACGATGCAAGTAAACACACTACCATGGTTAGGCATGCGAATTTTATCGCTTTCATAAGTGATTTAATTTAGTTAGTAAATTTTCCATAGTGGTTCAGTGATGTGAGTTGATCGATCATTAAAGCATATTCACAGAACTTTATGGTAATTTAATCTAAGAATTGAATTTACCAACCGTTGTGTTTATTATTTAATTTTATTAACAATTACGTTATATATTATAAAATTATTAATACATAACGTTTTTTCATTTTTTCTCAGCTGATTGTTTAATTACAAAAACCAATCTTTCCCTAAAAACACAATAATCGAAATATCTAAAGTACCTTTAATTTTGACTCACCAAACAAAGTCAATAGATGAACATCAAATTCATTAAGCTCATCAATCAGATAAACCAAACCATGTCATTTAATGTCACCGACATCATCTAAGCTCAACATTGGCTAAATCCTTGCAACCATATCTGGCATATACTATTGATCAACCTTGAAAAACGAGCTTCAGCAACTCGAAATGCACATTTTGATAAAATGGCAAGCGAAATTGATACAAAGAGTATTGTCAAAATGAGAAAAAGGATTTCAAAATGAGAAAAAGACAGAGAATTCTAAAAGTGTATGATATTTTGGACCATTCCCAAAATGAAAATTTTTCAATAAAAGAAGCATCTGACGAGTGCCTTTATTATCTTCAATATAGCATCGTTAAAAACATACTAATAAAATGACCCCCAACCACCTTTCTAATATGAAAACTCAAACTTCATATGCGCTAATATTATTAGGCATATTTCTCTGGGCTTGTCAGCCCGAAGTGGAAGAAGATAACGGCATTCCATTACCAGTGAAGACACTAGTTGGACAAAATGCAGCGAACACTTTTCAATATCTTGGATCCGTCGAAGGAATTGAGGATGTAGAAATTCGTCCTCAGGTAGATGGAATTTTGGAAGAGATCTATGTGGATGAAGGAGACTTTGTCAACAAGGGACAACCTCTGTTCAAGATCAACGCGCAACCATACATTGAGGACTTGAAAAATGCACAAGCCAATGTTGCGCTCGAGCGAGCTAAGCTTAGAAAAGCTAGAACGGAGTTAGATCGTCTTCAACCATTGATTGACAATGAAGTAATTTCTGAAGTGCAGATGAAAACGGCAGAGGCTGACTATGAAATTGCTCAGGCATCTTTGGAAAAAGCGCAAGCGATAGAAGCCAACATGCAGATCAAGTTAGGATTTACTACCATCAATGCGCCTGTTAGTGGATTTATTGGTCGATTTACCAAATCAGTAGGTAACGTTATTAAAAAGACAGATACTGAACCATTGACCGTATTGTCCAATGTGAGTAAGATCTATGTATACTTTTCTATGAGTGAATCGGATTATCTGTATTACTCTAGAATGAAAAATGATTCCAGTTCTAAAAAGATGAGTCCAGACGTGAAGCTGATTTTGGCTGATGGTTATGTATATGACCATACAGGAAGAATTGATGCCAACTCAGGACAAATCAATAGAAATACTGGATCCATTACATTAAGAGCCGTGTTCAATAACCCTGATACACTTCTAAGATCTGGTAATACTGGTAAAATCCTAATGGAGCAGATTTATCCTAACGCGATCCTAATTCCTCAAAGCGCTGCAATTTCCATTCAGGACAAGAAGTTTGTCTTCGTACTTGACAGTAATAATCTGACAAAGCGTAAAGAGATACAAATAGAAGGTAGATCTGGCAAAGACTACATCATAGCTAACAATAGTTTATCTGAAAATGATCGGATTGTCATCGCTGGGCTGAATAAACTCACCGATAGCGTCAAAGTCAATCCGATAAAGAGTGGTTCACTACTCACAACCAACTAGTTCATTCAGGAACATAGCATCCTGATCATATAATCAGATAGAAAATATGTTAGAAAAAATAATATCAAGGCCAGTATTTGCACTGGTGATCTCGATTTTACTAGTTCTGGCGGGGGTGACAAGCATGACCTCTCTTCCGGTAGAACGATTCCCTGAAATTGCACCTCCTAGTGTTAGTGTGCAGGTATATTACCCCGGAGGTAATGCTGAGACCGTGGCAAAATCTGTATTGCTTCCTATAGAAGAAGCGATTAACGGTACTGCAAACATGACTTACGCGAACTCTACAGCTACCAATTCAGGTCGTGGCAGAGTAACGGTGTACTTCAAACCAGGCACTGATCCAGATAAGGCTGCGGTAGAGATTCAAAACCGAATTTCCAGTGTGTCTGAGAGAATTCCTGCAGAAGTAACAGCAGCAGGTATCCAGGTAATGAAGCGAATGAAAGGTAGTATCATGACTATCAACATCTTTAGTCAGCCTGGAATATATGATGAAACATTCCTAAACGCATACACCAGAATCAACATTCGTCGTGAGCTAAAGCGTATCGAAGGACTAGCTGAAGCTTCCATCCTACGAGCTAGAGATTACGCCATGCGTATTTGGTTGGATCCGAACAAGTTAGCCTTATATGAACTAACACCTCGTGATGTCTACAATCAGATTTTAGATCAAAACTTCGAAGCGGCCCCAGGTAAATTTGGTGAGAATTCAGATGAGCTTTTTGAAATTGTCATCAAACACGAAGGACGCTTCAATGAAGAAGATCAATACAAAAATCTGGTCATCAAAACAGATAACCAAGGGTCACTCCTACACTTAAGAGATATCGCAAGAATTGAGTTTGGTGCGTCTAACTATACCAGTGAAAATCGACTTGATGGCAAGCCAGCTGTAACGATAGATATTGTACAGTTGAGTGGTGCCAACGCTGTAGAAATTGATAAAAAAGTTCGTAAAATCCTGGAAGAGCAAGCTAAACTCTTCCCTGATGGAATGGGCTATGAGATCACATACAGTGTGAGAGATCAGATTGATCAATCCATGC
>CAXEKM010000089.1:0-2480 GCA_963996645.1 uncultured Marinoscillum sp. | reverse complement strand
GATTTGGTTCGATGGAGACTGGGAACACCATGCCGACGAATGGCCATCCAGGGTGATCAAAGATTCGTTATTGAGCTGGAATCCTAAAGTGGTGGTCAACTCAAGACTCAACCAATATGGAGACTACAATACTCCTGAGCAGGATCCACCTATTGCTACTCCAGACAGACCCTGGGAACTCTGTTTAACACTTAATGAAAACTGGGGTTATCGAAAAGATGATACCAATTACAAGCCGGCTAAATTCCTAATAGAGACTTTCATACGCTGCGTTTCCAAAGGAGGCAATCTGTTGCTGGATATTGGGCCGTTAGCAGATGGATCCATAGATCCTAAGCAAGTAGCATTGTTAGAAACCATTGGCTCCTGGTATGCAGCCAATGATGAAGCTATACGTGATACGAATCCGGGATTACCTTACGGCCATTTTGATGGGGAAACAACCCTGTCAAAAGACTCAAAAACCATCTATCTGTTCCACTTTGGGAAGTTAAATGAGCTCACCACCTTGAGAGGTATTAAAGGAAAGGTGAATAGCATTTCCAGATTAGACAATGAGCAGCCAATAAGCTATAAAATTCAGGATTCTACCCCTTGGAATGACATTCCTGGAGTCATCGTGATGGATCTAACAGAAGTAGAAGATGCTCCTTTTGTCACTGTGCTGAAAGTTGATTTTGAAGAACCTATTTCACTCTACAGAGGATCTGGACATGGCGTAGAATTGAATGATTAATCATCCAATAAAATAAAACCACGTCCTAATTGGATCGTGGTTTTAAAAGAGGAAACTAACTACTTCAGACTATTTTTTACTATTGGCCAAAAATCCAGCTTTACTTGAAGTCCGGTTGAATGGCTTGTAATTTTTAGCTTCAGGCCCTTTCAATTCACTTTTGCCTGAGCTGACCATAGGAACCAATGTGGACTCTTCAGTCCATGGTTTTCTGTTTTTAAATTCAGGTCCCTTGAGCTCTTCGCGCTTAAGCGCCATTACCAGTTTGGTTTGTTTATCGGATTGCCAGTGCTTTCGATTTTTATACGCTGGCCCTATTTGATCACTCTGCGCATCTGATGCAAACAACACCACGGATAACACACACATTATCAGATACTTCATTTTATAATTGATTTGATTATTCGTTTAAAAAAGAGGTGACAAGGATTGCCACCTCTCCCATTCCACCAACCTCGGAATGTTGCCCACCTTATAAATTTTGAGAACCGGCAGGAAGGCCCCCGCCCTATAATGGGTCCCTCCCCAACCAATTCTACACTTATGAGATTCTTAAGGATTAAATTTGATTAATTAGCTAATTGATTACTGAATGATTCTGCAAATGCAATCACAGCATCCAGATCTTGTTTTCTGGTAGCTATTCCAACCGAAATTCTTACAGTATGCTGTAGTTCATTATGCTGCCGAACCATGTCATTATGCATACTTGCCTCTTGCATAAATGTGGAACCATCAAGCGCATTGTTTACCAACTGCAAATACCATTTGACTGCATAACTCTGATGATCCTCTAAGCCTAATATCAATTGTTGATTCTGAGCTCTTTTCTGAATGATGTCTCCTTTGAACTCCACTCCATCCACATCTCTAATTTTGATGAGAACAGTATTCGATCGGTTCTCCAATTGATTATTTCCAATTATTTGAACCACAGAATGCCCGGTTTCATGCTTGAGTTTGCTGAGATGTTTCATCAGGTATTGAGTCATAGAATGACATCTTCCCTCAATACGTTTCACACCTACTTCACTCAAAAAATTGAGGCCATATTTCACTGCTGAAATTGCCTGTCCATTGTGGTTTTCACTGGCAACAAGCTGCTCTTCTACTGCATTGGCATACAGGAATGACTTATGGATCAATAGACATCCCAGGTCAGCAGGATATCCTAACATTTTCGCAAAGGAAAACCCGACGAACATTGGTTTCACTTTACTCAAATCAAGAGCTGCTGTTGACAATAAGTGATCCGCATCAAGGAAAACATCCCAATTCTTTTGAGAGGATTGTTCAACAATCTTCAAATCATGCTTTATACCTGTCACAGATGATTGTGCTGGCAAAACGAAAAGATTGTTATGCGCTTCGCATTTATCAAACTCTCGCTGCAAGTATTTAGCATCAATGGTATAATCTGCACTCAAGATGGAATGTGCCACCTGAATTTGCTCCTGCAATTGATCAGCTGTCGCTTGATAAGTACCTTGATTATCTGCAAGAAAAAGTGCTCTGCTTAACCCGGAAAAGGGATAAAGCTTCGTTGCTACATGAAGTGAATCTTCCAATCCTTTTGTAAAGACACAGTGATAATCCTGTGCATTAAAAAAGCTCAAAACGCTTTCTTTAGCACTAGCTAATGATCTCATAAACACAGAAGAGTTCTTGCCTGTCATGTGATTGGATGACAACATCAACTCCATATGCATTTTTAGAACAGACGCCGGATACAACGTTGATTGCG
>CAXEKM010000088.1:0-4851 GCA_963996645.1 uncultured Marinoscillum sp. | reverse complement strand
CTGGTTTTTGGTACTGATCCTAAACCCAATTTTATGGGGAGTCTGATCTATAACATGGACTACGGTGACCTAAGCAGTTTTGGTAATCCGAAGGTCAAGACACCAAACATGGACTGGCTGGCGGCAAATGGTCGCAAACTCACCAATTATTACGCCATGTCACCGGTATGTTCACCATCCAGATCTTCGTTGATTACTGGTCAGTATCCGGCTACACTGGGCGTGAATTCAATTTTTGCGAGTCGAGCAGAGTTGGCGCGACATGATATGCCGGATTTTTTGCCATTAGAGCATCCCAATTTGCCACGCACCATGCATGAAGCCGGTTATGCCACAGGACATTTTGGAAAATGGCATATGGGTGGAGGCCGAGATGTGGACAATGCTCCGAGGCCTACCGAATATGGCTATGATCAGTCTTTGGTGAGTTTTGAAGGATTGGGTGATCGCTTATTGGATGCCGATGCCAAGAATGATTTGCCCAAACAGAGTGCTGCTCTTGAAAATGGAGAGCTCCTATTCGTTAACAAAAATGAGAAGACGGGTATTTATATCGATAGTGCATTAGCCTTTATTGCAAAACACGAGAATGAACCGTTTTACATCGATCTATGGCCAAACGATGTACACGATTGGCATCAGCCTAAACCCGGTGCCGCTGCTGAATTTGATGCGGTAACAGAAAATCCATACGAGAAAGACTTCTTTGCGGTGTTGAAAGCCATGGATGAGCAACTGGGACGATTCTTTCAGGAGCTGGAGAGAATGGGTAAAATGGACAATACCATCATATTGCTTGCCAGTGACAATGGACCAACAGACTGGCCGCGCTATTACGATCCCAGGTTCTATCCAGAAGGTTATACCGGACCGATGAATGCTCCAGGCTTTACCGCTGGTTTTAGAGGAAGAAAATGGAGCTTATATGAAGGCGGCATTCGCGTGCCCTTCATTGCTTACTGGAAAGGTCATATCGAGGCAAGTGTAGATACTAAAACCATGATGGGTTCTATAGATCTGTTTCCAACCATTTGTGGTCTGGTAGGCGTGCAAGCTGCTGGTACAGTAGAGGGACAGGATATGAGCAAATTGCTGACAAAGGGTAAAACCAATGGAGATCGAACATTTTACTGGTACTATGAAAAGCCGAAGCCATCACCAAAGAAAGACTCTATGCGACCTGAGTTGGCTATGCGATCGGGAGAATGGAAATTGATTTCACGTGTGGATGGCACAGAATCATATTTGTACAACATTGTGAAGGACCCATATGAGACGAATGACTTGTCTGAAAGTATGCCGAAAATAAAGGCAAGGATGATCAGTGAGTTGTTTACCTGGTACAACGAGCGAATGGATTAAGGTTAGTTTTTGGATAAAATCTCCGAGAGCTCCTCAGCGCATCCCCAGGCAACCGTGAATCCGGCTCCACCGTGTCCATAATTGTGGAAGACATTCGTGAAATGGGCATCAAACTCAAACCTGACAGCACTTCGTCTTGGTCTGAGTGCCACGATTTCCTCTAGGATGACTGGTGTTTGTTCAAAACCAAAACTGTTAAATCGATCCAGAATCATCTGCGTATCAGAAGGGTCGATATGTCTATTCCAATCATTTTCATAGTCAGTGCCACCGATGATGCAATCTTCACTTCGCACAATGCAGTAACTAAGTGACCCACGGTTTGTCGAATTAACAATGGCAGGATTATTCATCTTTTCACATCTAAGAATCTGTCCGCGCATAGGATGCAAATCTTCATCCTGACACAGAGCTTTCGCGCCCAATCCGGTGCAATTGATGACCTGCGAATCTAATTGTGACAACTCTTCCATTGAATGGATAATACACTGTTCAAAGGATCCGCCGTTTTCGATAAAGCGATTGAATAGGTAGGGGAGGTATTTATGAGGTTCTGCAAGAGGTACCATTGCTTCATGGGCTTGTTGAATGGCGGCAGGTAGTTCCTCAGGTTTTAATTCTCGGACGGTTCCTGCCGGCAATTGGTTGATCCAACTATTGTCACTCTCTGGGGTGTAGGCTGAGATAAAAGGAATGAATGAGACTCCACAATCTAGCGTTTGTTCTTTCAGATATCGTTCATACGCGAGAGCAGCCCATCGATGTGCTTTCTTAGCTGGCTGTACTTCAAAAGGAAACCAAATAGCCCCAACTTGATGAGATAAAGTGTTTTGATGTGGATCTTTGGCAACTATACGCACTTGAAACCCTTTCTCTTGCAAGCAAATGGCTGTTGTAAGACCAACAATTCCAGAACCTACCACCGTTACTTTATTCATAAATAAAATCAATTAACCTTGAGATGCTTGGCCTTAGTTTTCCGTTTAAAATGAAATAGACTAAATTAAAACGTGCAATCATTTGAACCTACTTTATGATTTCTCCTAAGATACCAGATAATGAGGAGGCAAGGTTAAACGCTTTGTATAGTTATTCTATCCTGGACACCATTACGGATCCGGATTTTGATAACATCGTCACGATTGCTTCGGAAATTTGTGGGACGCCTATTTCTTCAATCTCCCTGATTGATAAAGATCGGCAGTGGTTTAAGGCTAAGAAAGGAATGGATAAGTCTGAAACTTCACGAAATGATGCTTTTTGTGCACATGCCATCAATGACCCAGATCATATTTTAGAAGTGGAGAATGCTGCCGAAGATCCAAGGTTTCATGACAATCCAAATGTGGTGAATGATCCTCATATAGCTTTTTATGCAGGTGTGCCGTTGGTAGATCACGATGGATATGCATTGGGTACATTGTGTGTCATTGATAAGAAACCCAAAAAACTTACTGCAACACAGCGAGAAACGTTAAAAGCTTTATCTCGTCAGGTAATTAATCTGATGGAAATGCGTCGTAAGCGAGAACAAATGGAGCAAATGACGGTCGAACTGCATCGTAAGGTGCAGCATTTGGAAAAATTTGCATTGATTTTAGCACACGATATTCGTTCTCCATTAACTGCCATTTCTGGATTGACCAATCATTTGTCTACAGGGTTTAATTATGAGATTTCGGCTGAAATGAAAGAGATCCTGGGAGTGGTGAGTCAATCGTCCAAAAATGTGGTGAACCTGGTGGATGGAATTTTGGAATATAGCCGAAACAGTAATGCACATCTGGCGGATGAAGAGTTTGAGGCGAAAGAGTTTTTTGCTGAGTTGAGGTTGTTGTTTCCTTCATTGGAAAAGGGAAGTTTGATCATCCAGTCAGAATTGGAGATGATTTGGGCGAACCCAATTGGATTGAAACAGATTTTGCTCAACCTGATTACCAACGCCATAAAGTACAACGATAAGGAGACCATAGCGATTGCTGTAAACGCTACTGCGGATGATAAATGCTATCACTTTAGCGTGTCTGACAATGGGATGGGAATTCCTGAACAACATCTGACCAAGATCTTTGATATCTTCACGAAGGTTCACAAAGAGGATCGTTTTGGTAATGTGGGCAGTGGAATTGGTCTTGCCACTGTGAAGAATCTGGTTACTGCCATGAAAGGGGAGATCGCCGTGAAATCAGAAGTAGGTGTAGGTACAACGTTTGAGTTTTCACTTCCGAAGAAGAAGTAATAGTCTTTAGGAATTTCAAGTTACAAACTTGAGAAAAGTGAGTCCTCGTTGCAAACGAGGACTAGGTGAAGGCGAAATCTGGCCATGAAATTCTCTAAAACCTTACTTCATAGATCTTTGGCCATAGCTTGCCGGTAATGAAAAAGCTCTTTCGTTCAGGGTGGTAAGCGATTCCATTCATTTCCATGGCATTGGGAAAAGTACTTTTGGCATCTGTCGCATAGGAGGTTAAGTCCATCTTACCTACTACTTTTCCATCATTAGCATCGATTTTGACAATCTCATTGGTCATCCAGATAATGGCATAAATGAAGCCATCTACATACTCCAGCTCATTAAGTTTCTCTTTAGAGAAATATTGCTCTTTCACGGTTAGCTTTTTGGTGACAGCCAATGATACTGGATCCAAATAGGTTAGTTGAGTGGTGCCATCACTCATGATGATGCTGGTGCCATCAGTGGTCAATCCCCAGCCTTCTGCACTTGGAATCTTGAACTCTTGTATCTGCTCGTAGGTCGAGTCATCATAGACAAAGCCCTTCTGAGATTGGTAGGTCAACTGATACACACGGCCATTGAGAAAGGTAATACCTTCCCCAAAGTACTGCTCTCTGTCCAGCTCCACTTTTACGTCAATAGCTCCAGTATTCAAGTCAACAGCGCCGAATAAAGAGCGTGTTTGCGGTAGATCAGTTGCTCCGGTACTTTCAAATAGCTCACCCTCATGGAAGAGTAGACCTTCGGTAAAGGCATTGGTATCGTGTGGGTATTCACCAACATAAGACACATTCAATAAAGGAACGGATTCCTCTGTGGTCGCTTTCTCAGAGGTGTTTTTGGAGCAACTAAACAGTATAGTCGTAAATAGCAGTAACAGGATTTGTTTATTCATCGATGGTTAAAACTGAGGAGTTGTAGGTTATGTTTTTTTGCAATGTCCAATATAAGAAAAAGATGGAATGACCTGAAGATAGGAAGGGATGGAGGGTTTAGGATTTCAAGTTGCAAACTTGATAGTTTAGTGAGTCCTCGTTACAAACGAGGACAGGATAGTGTCTTGGTCATAAGCAAGAAGGATTAAAAGCAATTAAAAGGACCAGCCCAAGGTTACCTCTGTTGATGTGATAGTCGATATTCGATTAAAAGCTTTTGTAATGGCAATATTATTTTTCTCAGTTTCAGCACGTGTGGTGCCAGAGCGATGATATTGTGGATGTGATTCATCTAAAATATATTCATCGTCCAGTTTT
>CAXEKM010000087.1:0-12358 GCA_963996645.1 uncultured Marinoscillum sp. | reverse complement strand
ACATTAGGGCATTCGGCAGTCTAAGTCTTAGGGTTCCTCCGATTGTGGAAGTGATGACCAAGCGCTCGACCTTACCGTCTTTCCAGGTCAGTTCATCAATTACAAAGCCTCCTCTTGCTCTTAGTCCTTTGACAGAACCAGACTTCCAGCCAGCAGGCAAAGCAGGTATCACATGAACAGCACCATCATGAGATTGCACCAACATTTCTGCTATTCCTGCGGTACAACCAAAGTTTCCATCAATCTGAAATGGCGGGTGTGCGTCAAACAAGTTCGGATATGTTCCTCCTTTTTCACCTTTCCTTTCAAGGGGCGATGGTGTTAATTGATCAGCTATTAATTTGTATGCTCGGTCTCCATCCAACAATCGGGCCCATAAATTAACCTTCCAGCCCATGGACCAACCTGTCGATTGATCTCCACGATACTCCAATGAATTTCTCGCAGCAGCGAACAACTCAGGATGTGCAGTTGGAGATATTTGATTACTCGGATACAATCCATACAAATGTGAGACGTGACGATGCTTATCTCCTGTTCTATCCCAATCCTTAAGCCACTCTTGCAATTGTCCATGTTGACCAACTTGCATTGGCGGAAGTTGGTCTTTCAGTAATTGGACTTTCTCTCTAAACTCCGTATCTACATCCAAAATGGTCGCTGCATTGATTAGGTTGCTAAACACGTCAAAAACCAATTGATTGTCCATTGTATTTCCTGGCGCAATGGAAACGCCTTCTGGATGCTTATTTTCTGGTGACATAGATGGAACCACAACCAAGTATCCAGTATTAGGCTCTTTTCGCAAAACATCAGCATAGAAAGCAGCACTTCCTTTCAAAATCGGATAGTACTCTTGTAGAAACTCCTCATCCCCCGTAAATAAATAATGCTGCCAAATATGCTGACTCAACCAGGCTCCTCCCATTGGCCACATTCCGTAAAATGGACCATCCACAGGACCTGTCATTCTCCAGATGTCCGTATTGTGATGTACTACCCAACCATCAGCCCCATACATTTGCTGAGCAGCCTCTTTTCCGGTCACCGATAGATCTTTCAGCATTCTAAACAAAGGCTCATGCATTTCTGACAAATTGGTCACCTCACTTGGCCAGTAATTCATCTCCGTATTTATATTGATGGTATACTTACTATCCCAGGATGGTTTTAATTGATGATTCCAAATGCCCTGAAGGTTCGCTGGCTGTGTACCAGGCTGAGAAGATGAAATCAATAAATAGCGTCCAAATTGGAAATACAGCGCTACCAGCTGAGGATCATTTGCGGTAGCAAAATCAGCAATTCTAAGATCTGTTGATTTATAAATAGAATCAGTTACTCCCAGATCTAGATGCACCCGATCAAAAAAACCTTGATAATGCTTTACATGCTTGTCTTTTACTTGATTGTATGAAGAATTCGCTAGCAACTCCAAAGATTTAGTTGCTCGTTCCAGTGCATTTCCTGACAAATCCTGGTAGTCATTGAAATTGGTTCCAATCGATATATAAATCACCACTTCATCGGCATTGGAAATGATCAAACTGGAATCAGTCACTGCCAGATCTCCACCTGTTAAATGCGGTTGAAACTGAGCATTGAACTCCACTTTTCCTTGCTTATTTTCTACCGATTCACCAAAACCTGACAAAATCAGCTTATTAGACTCTGTCTTAATCGATTTTCTGGTATGTGGACTTGCTACTTTCATTTCAAAGTTGATAAATCCTGGCTGATCAGCACCTAACTTGATAGCCATCACATTATCAGGTGTACTGGCGATGTACTCTCGAGTAAAATTCACTCCATCCACCTGATAGCTGACTGAGGATACAGCCTGAGAGATGTCCAGGTCACGGTAATACTTCTGAACCTTCTCATGTCCCTTAAATTCCAAAATCAAATCACCAACTGTTTGATAAGGCATTCCATAGTTATTATCCTCTCCGGCATGCCTTGGAAACTTAGTGAGTAACATGTCATGTGCCTCCTGGTATTTTTCATTTAGCAATAACTGACGAGACTCATCCAGCACGTCCTTGAATCCTTTTGGAAGGTTATTCCCTGGCTCTCCTGCCCAAACAGTTTCTTTGTTTAATTGAATCACATCTTTTTGAATCCCTCCAAATACCATCGCACCCATTCGTCCATTCCCTATAGGTAGTGCCTCCTCCCAGTAGTTAGCGGGTTGTGTATACCAAAGCTTCAAGTAATTTTCACTTGTTACAGTAGCCATCTCGCCACAACCTGTTATTCCAATTAGGAAAGGAATCAGCATTAGGCAGATATTGAGCAATCGATTGTACATATATTTCGTAAGGTTCATCATTCTAGATTTAAGGGGATTCAATTAATAATTAAGGTTGCAGGTTGAACTAAATGCTGGGATCCAAAAACTTAGGAAAGTCCTTTACCTCTTCACAGCATACTTGTTCCATCACTTGTTGAAGCTGAGTTTTCAATAAGGAAATGGCATGATCACCTCCCCTAGCTCCTAGTGCCGACACACTATACATAAACGTTCTTCCAAGGAACGTGAAGTCCGCGCCTGATGCTAAAGACCTTGCAATATCTGGTCCCGAACGAATACCACTATCCATCATGACCGTCAACTTATCCCGGTACTTTTCGGCGATGTACTTCAGTGGTTTGATGGTAGAATTACCCGCATCCAACTGACGACCACCATGATTGGATACGATGATTCCATCCAGACCTAGCTGTACCGCTTTCTCCGCATCCGACTCACATGCCACACCTTTCAGTACAATCTTGCCTTTCCACATATCGCGAATTGGAGCAATCTTCTCTTCGTTGAGTCTTCCAGAAAAAGTAGCATCCATGTATTTACCTAACTGCTTCAAATCCAGCCCTTTGGGCATATAGGGCTTCATAGTAGCGAAATTAGGTTGACCATGGAGTAAGGTTCTTAATGCCCAATCAGGTTTACCCATAATTTGGAGCATGTTCGAAACCGTCATTTTAGGTGGCATGGCCAGTCCGTTGCGAATGTCTCTTGGTCGAAATCCGAACGTTGGTACATCACAAAGAAGTACTAACACTGGACATCCAGCAGCATCGGCCCGTTTAATGATATCGTCGCGTAATTTATTGTCTGCAGGGTGATACAACTGAAACCAGGCTCTCCCTTCTGTTAGTTCACTTGCATGCTCGATATCCATGGTTGTCACTGTACTCAAAACAAATGGAATGTTGTGCTCAAAAGCTGCTTTAGCCAAAATCTCAGGAGATTTGGGCCACATAAGCCCCTGTAATCCTACCGGAGCAATACCAAACGGTGCATCGTAAACATGACCAAATAACTCCGTTTTCATTTCGGACCTGGTGTGTTTCGTAAGGTATTGAGGGATCAACTGGACATCACGAATTTCTTTGGTGTTGCGCATGAGATTGACGTCTTCATTGCAACCACCATCTAAGTATTCAAAAGCAAAACGAGGGATTTTCTTCTTCGCTTTTCTGATCAAATCATCTATTGCCGGGTATCTGGAATCGTAACTCATAGGAATTCTCTTTACTTCTGCTGCATTAACTCATTTCAATCATGGCCTTGATCACCTTAGACTCAGGTTTGGTCCATTTTTCAAAGACATCTACCACTTCATCTACTGATGCCTTGTGCGTAATCCACGGCTGAGTGTCTATTTGTCCGGCTTCAATTAACGCAATGATTTCATCAAAATCCTTGCTTAGCGCATTTCTGCTGGCTAAAAGCGTCAATTCCTTTTTATGGAATGATGGATCATGGAAGTTTACTTCTCCCTGAAACAGCCCAACGAATACCAATTTCCCTCCATGCGACGGATATTCAAACGCTGACATCATTGACTTTGGATCCCCAGTACAATCAAAAACGACTGTTGGCAAATCTCCATCAAACATCTTTGAGAGTTCCTCTACTGGATTGGAGGTGAGCGAGTTGATCACTCCATGTACTCCCAGGTTTGCACAAAAATCCAAACGATCCTGATTGATATCCATCACCACCGTATCTACCTGAAGAACACCGGTAAACTGTAAAGTGGCCAATCCAATGGGTCCAGCTCCAATAACCAGAACTTTATCAGTCGACTTCACCTCTGCTCTTTGAACAGCATGATATCCGATAGCTAATGTTTCTACTAATGCCAGCTGATCGTAACTCAGTTTTTGTGACGGGTGCAGGTATCGAGCAGGTACTTTGACAAACTCCTGCATACCACCATCTTCATGCACTCCAAACACGCTAATAAATTCATTGCAATTCGGCTTACCTAAACGAGCCGCCTGGCCTTCTTTCACATTAAAGTAAGGCTCCAATGAACATTTGTCACCTACTTCAACATTCGACACCTGTTCACCAATTTTCACAACTTCAAGCCCTAACTCATGGCCAAGAACTCGTGGATAACTAAAGAATGGTTGGTTACCACCAAAAGCATGAATATCTGTCCCACAAACGCCAATGCGATGTACTTTAACCAACGCTTGATCAGCTGCAAGTTGCAAATCCATATCTACTTCACGCAGACTCAGATGACCAGGCTCATTCAATATCAATTGTTTCATAACTGTGTATGCTTAAAGTTTGAAGATTTGATCCATCAACACCCATTTTTCATCTGGCTTAGCGAAAGGCAATCGACTTTGATAAGTGTCCATTAAAGTCTCCCACTCTTGCACTTTTGGATTACTTGCATCCATTTTGACCTTGCTGTCAAACGAGAATGAATCAGCAGTTTCCATGAGCATAAAAAGTCTTGTTGCTACATGGTAGATTTCCATGTTCAGAATGCCTGAAGTCTTAATGCTCTCAATGATTTCTGGCCAAACGTTTTGATGGTGTTCGATGTATTGAGCAATCAAGTCAGGCTCATTCTTCAAATCCAATGTCAATGCAAATCGCTTCATGATTTCTGGTGTTTGACAGCAACTCTTTGTCCGTAAAAAGCAATGATCAAAAAGCAAACAAGCGGAAGTATAAAAGAAAAGTTAACCTCAGACACTCCCAGTATTTGCAAGTCTGCATACCCTGTTCCACCCAAATCAAGCACCATTCCTTGCAGGGTCGGCATCAATGCCCCTCCTACAATCGCCATCACTAAACCAGCTGCTCCTATTTTGGATTCATCCTCAGTAAGTCCTTCCAGTGCCACACCATAAATGGTTGGGAACATCAAAGACATGCAGAACGAAATGGCTACCAACGAATAAAGCCCAACAATTCCAGTGATGAAAATGGTCCCCAGAGTGAACATTATGGCCAATACCGATAACCCCATCAAAAGCTTGCCAGAATCCACATATTTCAATAAAAAGGTACAGATGAACCTACCCAGGAAGAAACATACAAACGCAAAGAACTGATACGTTCCAGCCTCCTCTGCGGACAAACCAATTGCTTCTGCATATTGGTAAATGTAGGTCCAGCACATGATTTGCGCTCCAACATAAAAAGCCTGCGTGATCACTCCTTCTACATAAATACCTTTTTTGATGAGCGAGCCAAATACCTTGGACAAAGGCATGTGCATTTCTCCACCCTTTCCTTTCGGCATTTTATTAACAGCAATCAACACCAGTACTCCAATGACTACTAATCCTAGAATAACATACGGATCTCTGATCACCATTAAGTCTGCTGTGGTGATTACCGCCTTTTCAGATTCTGGCAATGCCGAAAAATCAACATTGTCCGATTGGAGCTTTTTCAAGACAAACTGCTGTGCAACTAGCAACCCCAGAATATTCCCAACAGGATTAAAGGCTTGAGCCAGATTCAATCGTTGGGTAGCTGTTTCCTGATCGCCCATTGCCAGGATGTATGGATTGGCACTCGTCTCCAGAAAAGCGAGACCGAATGTCAATATGTATAACCCGGCCAAAAAGAAAAAGAATTGCTCCGTTACAGCCGCTGGGTAAAACAGCAAGGCACCGGTAGCATACAGCGTCAATCCGATGATGATACCGACTTTATAGGAATACTTTCGAATGAACAATGCTGCTGGAAATGCCATGGTAAAATAGCCTCCATAGAAAGCCAACTGAACCAATGAAGCTTGAAAATTATCCAATTCCAACACCTTCTTAAAAGCCGTCACCATGGGGTCAGTGACAGCATTGGCAAAACCCCATAAGGCAAATAATGAAGTAATTAATATGAAAGGTAAAAGGATGGACTTGGGAACTACGGGTGTATTTTTCATCATTTAGGGTGGATTAAGGGTTATGAGATGGCTCTGTCTAAATGAACATATCCTCCGTCTACGAATAGCCACTGGCCGGTAGTGTGTGAGCTGCGTTCTGACAACAAAAATACAGCCATGGCAGCAATCTCATCGGAGGTAGTCATTCGCTGTTCGAATGGGATTCTGGAAGTTATTCGAGCGAGAGTTTCCTCCGGGTCACCGAGTGTTTTTACCCAGCTTTCATACTGTGGCGTCATTACTTCTGAAGGCACAATGGCATTGACTCGTATACCATAAGGAGCCAACTCCACTGCCCATTCTCGTGTAAGCGCCAATTGAGCTCCTTTACTTGCTGCGTAACCAGAAGTATTTCCCTGGCCAGTTAACGCGGTTTTGGAACTAACATTCACAATAGAACCCTTTGATTCCTTGAGGTAAGGAAAAGCAAAATGGACCAGGTCATAATAATGCGTCAAATTGAAAATGACCGAATCTTTGAATCGCTCTGGACTGCCATTGACCAATCCCACACCATCGTTCACTCCGGCATTATTCACCACTCCGTCTATTCGTCCAAACTCACTGAACACTTCGGAAACGATGTTTTTGCACACATCTCCTCTTCCCAGCTCGGTATTGATGACGTGTGATTTTCCTCCAAGTTCATTAATTCTTGACCACAGATCAGCGGATGCTGAGGACGAGCGACCTACAATTACCGGAATCGCTCCTTCGTTGACAAGGTTCAATACAATGGCCTCACCAATTCCCTTGGCACCACCTGTCACGATGACAACTTTATCTTTTAGATGTAAATCCATTATTCTTTCAGTTTATAAAATGTAGAAGCGGTCTTCCCAAAGATGGCTTCTTGCTCATTTTCAGATAGTTCTGAAATACATGCCTTCAATGCATGAATTACCTGATCATATTCACCAGCGATCAGGCACACTGGCCAGTCTGATCCATACATGAGTCTTTCAGGCCCGAAATGTTCCAGACAGAAATCAATATATGGTGACAAATCCTTGACTTTCCAGTCGGTCCAATCCGCTTCGGTAATCATCCCGGACAGCTTCACATGCACATGCTCAATCGCCGATAATTTCAGCATATACTTTGCCCAATGATCAAATGAAGCTTTCGAAATCATCGGCTTACTGATATGATCGATCACCAATGGCATTTCCGGTAAGGCCTTGACAAAACTGACAGCCTCTTCCAATTGATTTTCGGTGGTAAGAATGTCATAAGTCAAGCCGCTCGCACCAATTTGAGTCACTCCGGCAATGAACTTTGGGTCCATCATAAATCCTTCAGGCTCTGCTTGCAGTATGTGGCGAACTCCTTTGAACTGCTCATATCGCTTGTAATTTGCGATTCGATCTGAGAGCTTATCTGCTTTCAAATCCAGCCAGCCAACAACTCCCTTGATCCAGGAATTCTGACTAGCCAGCTCCAGAAGAAATTCATTCTCTTGCTCTGACTGATCCGCTTGTACTGCCACACATCCGTCAATAGCATATTCATCCAATAACGGCTTCAAATCGGCAGGCATAAAGTCCCGCCGAATGACCTGCATCTCATCCGTAATCCAGGCACCCTTCACAGGATCATATTGCCAGAAATGTTGATGAGCATCTATTTTCATCCTGGATAATCGATTACTTCCTGACGAGCTGTACCTAATCCTTCAATTCCCAACTCGATCACATCACCATGCTTCAAATATTTTGGAGGATTAAATCCTAGCCCAACTCCTGCTGGTGTACCAGTAGAAATGATATCACCCGGCATTAGACTCATGAATTGAGACAAGTAAGAAATAACTTCCTGCACATTGAACACAAAGTCATTCGTGTTTCCATCCTGAACTTTCTCTCCATTGAGTTTCAACCACAAATTCAAGCTATTTGGATTGGCTACTTCATCACTGGTTACCAGGTACGGACCTAGCGGAGCAAACGTATCGCAGCTCTTTCCTTTCACCCATTGACCACCTCGCTCCAACTGAAATTCACGCTCGCTCACGTCATTGTGCAAAACATATCCTGCCACGTAATCCAAAGCTTCTTCTTCAGATACATAACTTGCTTTTTTGCCAATCACCACGGCTAGTTCTACTTCCCAATCAGTCTTCACACTGTTCTTAGGAATGACAATTTGATCATTTGGTCCAACCACAGAAGAACTTGCCTTGAAAAACACCACTGGCTCCGTTGGAACAGCCATTCCACTCTCTTCAGCGTGTTTTCTATAGTTCAAGCCGATACAAATAATCTTGCCTGGTCGCTTCACAGGAGCTGCCAAACGAACATCAGCTGCTACCTGTGTTGCGCTGGCTGCATCGAATGATTGCTGAAGCTTCTCAAGCCCTCCGTCAGTGAAGAAATCCTCATCAAAATCGTGAACCAAATGGCTCACATCATATCTTACTCCTGCTACTTCCACTCCTGGTTTTTCTGAGCCAGGCACTCCAAATCGTATTAACTTCATATTCTTAATTTCCTATATCTATTATGTATTGAGGGTCACAAAGCCACCGTCAATTTTAAAATCACTCCCAGTTATAAAAGAGGCTTCTTCTGAGCATAAGTACAGCACCAAACTCCCCATTTCATCCGGTTTTCCCATGCGGCCAATTGGCTGAGTTTTAGAAAGTGTTTCAAACATCTCTTTCTCGTTTCCAGGATAGTTTTTAGCTAAAAACCCATCAACAAATGGTGTATGCACCCTTCCCGGAGAAATGCTATTGCAGCGAATTCCATAGCTCAAACAATCCTTAGCCACTGATAAAGTCATCGCGTGTACAGCTCCCTTACTTGTGGAGTAGGCAAATCGATCAGAAATACCCACATGTGCCGCTACCGAAGAAAGGTTGACAATCGATCCACCAGTGTTCTTCATAGCTTCCACTCCTGCCTTCAGCGTATTGAAAACTCCTTTAATGTTCACACTGTAAATGCGATCAAAGTCCTCCACTGAAGTGGTAAGAATATTGCCCACATGAGCAATGCCCGCATTGTTGATCAAAATATCCAGTGTTCGACCTTTCAGCACTTCACTGAACACCTTCTGAACTTCTTCATAATCCGCCACATTGCACGAATGAGCTTCTGCTTTTCCGCCTGCAGCCTGGATCTCCTCCACTACCGCATTGGCTCCATCCAGATTCAAATCCAAAATAATGGATGTCGCTCCACTATCCGCCAAAGCCGTCGCGATGGCTCTTCCAATTCCACTTCCTCCACCAGTAATGATGGCCGTCTTATCGGTTAAATCAAACTTTTTACTCATAATGACACGCCTCTTTTCCAGGGTATAAAATCATTTTGTTCTAATTCCATTGCTTTGGTTGGTTCACCACTAGCTACAGCGATGATCTTTTCCAGCAATTCATTGCCAGCCTCTTCCAGTGATTTCTTTCCTTCCACCACTTCACCAGTATTCACATCGATTATGTCTTTCATTCGGTTAGCCAACTTGCTGTTGCTCGATACTTTGATCACCGGAGTGATCGGATTGCCTGTAGGTGTTCCTAATCCAGTGGTAAAGAGGATAATATTGGCGCCTGACCCAGCAAGACCGGTAGTTGACTCCACGTCATTACCCGGCGTACAAAGCAGATTCAATCCAGCTTTGGTCACAGGCTCTGTATAGTCCAAAATATCGGCAATAGGTGCCGTACCACCCTTTTTCGCTGCTCCTGCAGACTTGATGGCATCAGTAATCAAACCGTCCTTGATGTTGCCTGGACTTGGATTCATATCAAATCCACTACCTACTGCTCGTGCATTGGCTTCATAGGCACGCTGGATGGTGACGAACTTCTCGGCCAATTCTTGCGTCGCACATCGGTTGATGATGTTTTGTTCCACTCCATTCAGTTCAGGAAACTCACTTAGAATCGTTGCTCCTTTCAAAGCCACCAACACATCAGATACATAACCCAAAACCGGATTGGCAGAAATGCCTGAAAAACCATCTGATCCGCCACACTCCAGGCCTACCACCAACTTATCCAAAGTAGCAGGCTGACGTTTGATCTCATTGGCTTTCACCAGTTCCTTCAAGGTATCAGATATAGCTTGGGTGATCAACTCTTCTTCGGAAGCAAGCTGTTGCTGCTCAAAGTATAATACCGGCTTTTCACTTCCAGCATACAAGTCCTTTTGAATGGTTTGGAACCAATCTGCTTGCGCATGCTGGCAGCCCAGACTCAACACGGTAGCTCCGGCTACATTC
The DNA here is from genome assembly GCA_963996645.1 of uncultured Marinoscillum sp. GTDB lineage: Bacteria > Bacteroidota > Bacteroidia > Cytophagales > Cyclobacteriaceae > Marinoscillum. The sequence continues at coordinate 1,922 of CAXEKM010000087.1, read as the reverse complement.
GGATGATGCACATATCCAGCTAACAATCTCAATAAAGTCTCAGCATCTTGTCGTGTGCCACCACAACCTCCATGATGGTATAAGAATTTGATACCATCTACATTCGGGAACACCCGCTCACTCGCATAGGTAGTGGTGGAAACAGTGCCTGATAGCTGTTGGCTAACTAAACTTTCGTATTTGTTGGGTTTGTAATACCCCAATTGCTTCACCAACGCCTCCTCAATGACTTTGAGGTTTCGGTTTTCACAAAACACCAAAGGAATGAACAACCAGTAATTAGCTGTTCCTACTTTCCCGTTGGATCGATGGTACCCTTGAAATGTTCTGTCTTTCCAGGCATCAATCACCGGAGTTTTCCACTCATAAGCCTCGCGATTATCCAATGATAAAGGCTCCGCATAATGCACGGTATTTTCGGTGGTCAGCAATGACCCGGATGGCAAATCCTTCTGGACAATCCCAACCGGAACACCATACATAATGACCTGATCACCTTTCGCCAGATCAGTATCCAGTAGTTTGTGTTTTTGGGGTATCGCATCCTTTAGGGATAGCTCTTTGTCCTTATACGAAACAACTCCCGGCCCCAGGTCTTTTAAGGCAACCAGCACGTTATCTCGCTCATCAATTTTCAATAGTAGTTGTTCCATTGTTGTGTATATGTCTCCGCCAGACATTTTACATATATACAAAGACGGCTGATCTATTCTCAGAAAAACAGCCTATAATTGCTATGCACACTTGTGCACAAACCCAAAATGGCTCGCTATACCACCATAACTGAAATCGCAAAGAGACTGGGAATCTCCCACTCTACGGTCAGTCGTGCGCTCAATGATCATCCACGAATCAGTGAAGCAACCAAACAAAAGGTACAGGAACTGGCAAAGCAATTGAGCTATCAGCGCAACACATCCGCACAAGCATTCAACAAGGGACAGAGTAAGATTATCGGGATGATCGTGCCAGATCTGAGTACACACTTTTTTGCCAAAGTAGTTCGGGGGGTACAGTCGGTACTCACGCAGCATGGCTACTGCATGTTGTTGTTCGACACATCAGAAAGTATGCAACGAGAATCAGAAGCCATTGCCAACTGCATTGCGCATCGTGTGGATGGTGTATTGGCAGCTATTTCTATGGAAACGAATGCTTTTGAGCATTTCCAACAACTTGGTCAACATGAGGTTCCATTGGTATTTTATGATCGGGTGGCCAATTTCCTGCCGGTGCCCAAAGTAGTGAGCAATGACTATCAAGCGGCCTTTGATGCAACGAATCATCTCATCCATAGAGGATGTAAAAACATCGCTCACATTACGGCAAGTATTAATCTCAACAACAGTAACAACCGGCTGTATGGCTACATGGATGCTCTGAGTGCGGCTAATTTGGAAGTTCAGGAGGACATGATTCATTATTACCGCATGCAACCCGAATCTATTGATCTATTCATAGAGTCACTGCTCCAAAAACATCCGGAAGTAGATGGGATCTTCGTCTTCAACGACTACTCGGCTAACTACACCGTCAACGTATTGCGACAGCACGGCAAGCAAGTGCCTGAAGACATAGCCGTGATGGGATTCTCTGATGAGCCAGTGGCAACGCACATGACGCCTCAGCTATCCACTATGAAACAGGCGGGAGAAAAAATGGGCCAACTAGCGGCCCAAAAAATACTATCCATCATTCAAAACGAAGAACCGATGGTTGATGAGAAGATCATCATCAACCCGGAACTGATCGTGAGAGCAAGTACCTAAATGTTACTTGCCCATAGACTTTCTAATGCCTAATTCTAATCCGCGAAGCTCAGCCAACCCTCTCAATCGACCGATAGCAGAATAACCCGGATTGGTCTGCTTGCTCAAATCATCCAACATCTGGTGTCCGTGATCTGGACGCATTGGCATTTT
>CAXEKM010000086.1:0-8025 GCA_963996645.1 uncultured Marinoscillum sp. | reverse complement strand
TTGAGGATCAAACAACAATCCTATTTCCACTTCTCGCTCCTGACCAAAATAATTTGGAGTGAATGAATGGATTGATAGATGGATCACTTGATACCCTTCAAAAACAAACTTCTTGATCGAATCTTCAACCTTTTGTCTGTAAGGATTATAGTAGGTATTGATCAAATACATTCGGGTGTGAGCATCCAGATCACGCGTAAATCGTGAAAACAACTGATGATGCCAAGAACTCCTGTTCACTTCTATCAACAGCCGTGAATACTCATAAACGATCAAGTCGCAATTCAGCGCATAGGAAATGTCCTTTGCTAAACTCAATGCTCCAGGGTCCCAACCTTCGTGAGACTCAAGGACTTTTTCAGCATCAAAAAAAAGCCCCTGATAAACATGAGGCACCTGGTTACTTGCATGCTCACAAGTAACCAGAAAAATAGATTTATCCAACTATGTAAAGCTCATCGCTTGCTAAGGATTTTGATATTTGTGTGTAGATACGCTTCAGGTTTTCTTTCGAGTAATCACCACCCAACGCTCTAATAATCCTTTCTGCAAGTGTCCCCTGGGAGAGCATTTGATTGAGGACAGGTGTCCATACCTGTAGCGACTTACGATCAGCAAGTTTCTCCAATATGTATTGCCAAAAGGCTCTTCCAGAAATAGGAGAATCAATTCCCCATGCTCTTAAATAGGCTTGATCTGTCAGCTCATACTGACCTGCGTGCTTTGCTGTACCCATCAGCACATCATGTAGCAATTCCGTTTCAAATGACTGCTGAACCTGAAACGAAACCCCCTGTTCTTTCACCAGGGATTTCACCAACTCGGTAATCAATGCCACAATGGCTAAATCTGCTACCGGTGCCTCCTGAATATCTACTATTCGAATCTCAATAGCACCACGATCAAAACGAGCCATCGCACCACGAGAGTTCAACCAAACCGGTTTTAAAATATCGTCTGTATCAAATGGCTTGATTGCAGCTGCAATCTTGTCATAGACATTCTTCTGATAACTATGCTTCGTAAATAAACGCTCCGGCACCACTTTACCTGTCAAGATTGGAAGCTTTGACTGATTCTTCTCATAATAGTACAAGCGCTTATCAAAGTAACCTGTAAACTTCCCATCCAGCACCGGACTTGAAGCCGTCAAAGCAGGAATCATCGGCATCATGAAGCGGATTGCCGTATGCAGCTTAGAGAACTCCTCGTCATCATAAAATGGCAAGTTGATGTGTGTGCTCTGCAGATTACTCCAGCCATGGCCTTTGCAACCGAAAATACGATCATAGGCATGATAAATCTCCTGACTCTCATGTTCCCACAGCTTTGTTTCTTTGGATGGGTTCATCCAGGGATGCGCTGCTGTTGACAGCAACATTGCATTTTCTTTTGCCAAAATAGCATTGACAGCTGTAATATCTTGCTGCAGCTTACTTCTCAAAGCCACCAAATCAGCTGTTGGACCATTGGATTTCATCTCCAGGACGTGACTAACCAGCTCATTGCTCCATGCAGTCATGCCATGCTCCATCTCTCCTTCTATTTCACCATCATCATTGGTCAAAGGAACCTCTGCTATTGGGCGAATGTCCAAAGTATCTTTATCTACAATCATGTACTCGAGCTCTACTCCGTAGGCTTCGAATAAGTGTAAGCGCTTGCTCATCACAAAAGGCGATTCATAAATTCCTGCATGATGGACGTGTAGAGGTTTTGTTTGATCACCTGATCTTCCACACCTTCATCCAGGTTGGGGTTGTCGTTTATTTCAATAATGTAAAATTTCTTACCTCGCTGTTTGATATCCACACCATAAAGACCGTTTCCGATCAATGAAGTGGCTTTCACAGCCAGGTCCAACAAAGCTTTTGGTGCCTCCTCCACAGCCATCGTATCTGCCTCTCCTTCTTCTGGGGATCCAGCACCTTTCCAGTTAACAATCTGCCAGTGATCCTTCGCCATATAATATCTACACACGTAGAGCGGCTTCTTGTTGAGCACACCTACACGCCAGTCAAAGTCTGTAGGAATAAACTCCTGAGCAATCACCAATTCTGAAGTCTGGAAGAAGTCCTTCAACACCTTCATTAGTTCTTCCTCATTCTTAGCTTTTTTCACTCCTTTGGAGAATGAACCATCAGGTTGCTTCAAAATGATCGGATACTCAAAACCTTTCGTGTTCAACTGCGAAAGTTTGTCCTTCTTGATGATGTAATATTTCGGTGTAGGGATCTTATGAGCACTCAATAGCTCACTCAAATACACCTTGTTGGTACATCTCAAAATCGACTCAGGATCATCCATCACCACTAATCCTTCTGAAGCTGCTTTCTTCGCAAACTTGAAGGTATGATGGTTCACATTAGTCGTTTCACGAATGAACAACGCATCGTACTGGATCAACTTCGCAAAGTCGTTTTTGGTAATCACATCCACGTTGAAGCCAACCTTCTCACCTGCTTTCACAAAGTTCTGTATGGCCTTCTTGTTGGATGGAGGAGTTTGTTCTTCTGGATTCACCAATATCGCCAGGTCAAATTTCTTGCGGCTGTAGCTCTTATTGAGTCGGTTTTTTCCTCGCAAGTATTCTTCCAATGATTGTTTCATCAATCCTTGAAGTCCTTCAGGAAGCTCCTTTAAGTTCAAAGGCTTAAGCTGCGTCAACTGCCACTTGTCTTTCTTCTGAAAAACCGCCTTGAGAATAGGCACTTGATACAGGTTAAACAATAAAGAACCTACTCTTGATAATTTTGGATCTTCCACGTTGCCCAAACAAACGATCAATTCCAGTTTGTCATCGCTTTGCTTTTTCAAAGCCTGCTGAATCACATCCTCAAAATCCTCTGCATCTTCTTTGACCAAAGTCGGGAATTTGAAGTCTTGCAATGTGGTAATCTGAGGCATTACTTTATGTCCTCTGGCTTCTGCCAACAACGACACATAGTAGCCGATACTCTGATAAGAATAACTTTTACAGAGGTTGACCAATTTATATTTTCTAGATTTCTGATAGGTTTCATCAGAAAAATAGACTGAAGGTGAAATCACCTCAACATCCGAAGGCAGGTCAGCTTTCTGGCTATCTCCTTCGAGTACAATAAGTTTATTTGCCATGATTTTTGGGTGTCAACACTAATAAGTTAGCGTCATAGGTTACAATACCCAATAGTATAGAGTTAATTAATCGTTGTAGAGACACTCGGTAATGCTGCTTATCGCTAATTGGGTTTTTCTCCAATGGATCAGCGATATGCGCTACTTTGTTGGTGACATCATATCCATGCACCACTACAAAATGTCCTGTAGGTTCTCCCTGAATGTCGTGATAGGTATTCGTTTCACCAATTTCCCTTGCACAATTGTACAAATAGGTAGCACTCAGACCTGTCAATATCGGTTTGTGCTCATTGAGAAGCATCCGAATCAACTTGGTATTGAGCTCCTGAAATTTGATTTGCCCACCTAATGACAAGAATTTTAAGTAGGAATCCGCAGCTACCTGAAACTTGCGAGCGGTTTTATATTTTAGTTGCTCAGTCAGCTTTGCAGACAAATCCACCTCTCCCTGAAACCAGGTGGGGTCGAACATGTGCAAGTTGTAGGTATAGATGGTGGCGTCATATCCCCTGGCCAAAGCATGGTTGCCCAGCATCACGGCCAAAGTACCGCCACCCTTCAAAGTTTTTACTTCTGAAATGACCTGATCCAACGACATGTTGTCGTCGTAATACTGGTAAACTGCCTGAAGGCAGGTAGGCCCACATGTCTCGTCGTTGGGCTGTGCGTGGATGTCCAGACTTAACGTTTTCGCATCCAAATCGTGGTTTTTAATCAATTACAAAACCGTGCATTAAATCGTGAACAAGTTTACGTATTCGTTGGAAATTGGATGCTATATTTTCGATGGTTGGTGAAAATATTTTTAGATTAGATGGGGTGACAGTTGGGTGGCTAAGTTTGGATCGGGAGGGCAGGAACATTAGCTCCATTGACATTAAGTTGAATGCGTATAATAAATCCAAATGTCATGATTGATTTTATAAAACAAATGTCTATTGCCATTATATTCTTCAAAGTATCCCTAAATTAGATTTATTCAATGGAAGCTGAATTAGATAGTTTATTCAAAAAATTAATGGGAAATAGAATTGAATCAATCCAACTGATTGACCAATTCATCAATAAATGGCACTCCGAAATCAATCCTGACCTATTGGGCACTCTAAATTTTAACAAGGCATTTCTACTAGAAAAAAATTCTCTGATTGAAGAATCCTTAATTGAATATGAAAAACTACAAAGTGATCATTTTCTATCTCCACCAGAATTAATGTATTATTGGGTCAAATCAGATGTTTAGAAAAATTAAATAGAGAAGAAGAAACAGCCCTATTAAAAGTCAAACTAAAAGAATTGAAAGGTTAAAAAATCTTCTAATCCCGTCGGTTCGAACTTTAAATCCTATTCTTTTCCATATTTTCGGGTAAGGCTACAAAATGAACATATGAAAAGTTTTATAATAATAGATCAGCATGGTGAAACCATAGCTGGATTTGACTCTAATAATCATGCTGTTAGTTTTCTTGCATCCTATAAAAAAAGAGAAGAAAATGACCAATGCTCAATTACACTAAGAGGCACCGATCTGGATTCAAATAAGGAACAAACATGGCTCAAGAGGGAGCTAAAGAATGGTGAAAGAATCGTATTAGAGTTTATCAATACTAATGAATTATCAGTAGCCCCTGCAACAGTCCAAGAGTCGTTGACAACAAAAGAAATCAATGAACAGAAGCTGAAATACTTTTTCACTCTAAAGAAAGAACTGGAAGAAGCAGGGCTTATTTAACACAACTGGTGCGAGCTTTTAGCTCGTACCTTTTAAAACCAAATTCAATTTCTTATTTAAAATGCAGTTTCATGGTTCGTGAGGACACGAACATGGGCTGAAAAATTTTTAGATTGAGTATCTCTGTTATAGGTATTTCTGGCTAAGCTCCTGAATACACGAACCTAAGATTAAAATCACAAACTAATGGCTTTCAAAATACATTTGAATAACAAAAATTTTTACATTGAAAAACCGTCACAAAACGCAATACTTTCAGTTATAATTTCGAATAAGGATAATGGAGAAACTACCTTTAATGTAGGTGGCTATGTACCAGAAACTTCTACGCATATTTCATGGATTAATGATAACCTTGAAATTGGGGCATCCATAAAAATTGATATGTCCGAAAACGACAAAGAATTAGCTCCTTCCAAGCCGATACTGGAACGTAAAGATTTGACTAATGATTTCTTATTAAAAGAAAAGCTCAAATATTTTTTCACTCTAAAGCAAGAGTTAGAAGAAGCAGGGCTTATTTAACACAACTGGTGCGAGTTTTTAGCTCGTACCTTTTAAAACCAAATTGAATTTCTTGTTCAAAATGCAATTTCACGGCTGGGCTGAAGAAGGCCACAAGCCCTCCCTCAATCATCCATGTTTCTGTCATCAAAAACGTTCCAGAGGCAGAAAACTCCGTGTTTATGCCTTCCGAACACCTCCGAAAGCCCCAAACATCCAGTTTTCTCCATATCTAGACTTGCGGAAAGCCCAAACATGCGTGTTTTGACCTATTTTAACCGTTCGGAGACCCCAAACATGCGCGTTTTGACCTATTTCATCTTTCGGGAGCTCCAAACACGCAGGTTTGAAACAAAAAAAGGGAGACCTTCTGCCTCCCTTTGTCTCCGAAAACTACTTCAGAGCCGCCCTAGTGATCTTTCAATATTCTATGTGTTGTGACCTCATTTCCAGACTCAATGATCAGCAAGTACATCCCTGCCGACAAGTCAGCTACATCAAACGAAATATCTGTTCCAGTTTTAGATTCTCTTATTGTCTTACCCTCTATATCAACCAATCTCGCTGATACAGTAGTCTTAGCATTAACATAAAGCTGACTGGCTACCGGATTTGGGTAAATCTTTAAGTCCATCCCCTTATCTGCACTTAACAATTCCGTATCCTCTTCTACAATTACTGTCCACTCCTGCACAGTTACTTCATCTTCTGCGGTTACGGTAATGACTACTGGTGATGTAAAGTCCATCGACTCTCCACTAGCAGGATCACTGGTGGCACCTTCTGACAAAGTAAAGGTTGGTGTAAGTGCGGAAACATCCGTTTCAATAGCCACAACTATATTTACTGTGTGATTCTCCGTGTCTATTTCAGCCTCTGACACTTGCTCTGGTAAAGTAAAGCTGAGGATATTAGTTGAAGTTTTGGGCACCGTCAAAACCTCTACTTCAACCGTCACTCGCCACGCCCGCGTAGTGCCATCCTCAGCTATCAGTGTATAAACCACCGAACTATCTTCTGATATTGTAAAGTCCACAACCTCACCACTTGCAGGATCGCTGGTTGCTCCTTCTGAAATCGTAAATACTGGTGCCAGACTTGTCAAGTCTGTTCCCTCCGCAACAAGCACTTCTACAGTGTGATTCGTTGCATCAATGATTGGGTTAGCTACTTGCTCTTCCACTTCAAAAGTTAAAATGTCTTTTTCTAAGCTGAGAATTACTTCCTGATCTACTGACACAATCCATTCCTGTGCATCACCATTCGCCGCTGTGACTGTATAGGTTACATTATTACTAAAATCTTGAACTGTTCCACTTGATGGATCACTTGTCGCATCTTCCGACAAGGTAAGCACTGGCACTAAAGCTGATATATCCGCAGAATCATTAACCACAAGACTTATGGTATGATTTTCTGTATCGATGGTTGCCGGCTCCACTTGCTCTGCCACTTCAAACGTCAGGATATCATTAGCCGAGTTCAATTCTTCGGTCACAGTAACAGTCCAGACTTGAGTGGTTACCCCATCCTGTGCTGTGACTGTGATGCTAGCTGGATTAGTAAAATCTATTTGTGTACCACTTGCCGGGCTACTTGTTGCCCCTTCTGATAAAGTAAACTCAGGTGTCAATGTTGTTAAATCTGTCCCACGAACCACTTCCAGTTGAACATCATGACTTTCAAAATTGATCGTTGCCTCTCCAGTTTGTTCATCTATACCAAAGGTCAATATGTCAGTAGCAACACTGTGGATGGTAATGGCTACACTTTCATCATCAGACAATTCTCCATCACTTACAGAAACAAGAACTGTATGATCTCCTACCTGATCAACTGAAGGAGTCCAAACCAATACACCTGAAGAAGAATCTATGGACATCCCTTTATTTTGAGAAACCGTGTCAATAGAATAGACCAATGTATTAGCTGGCACATCAACATCTGAAGCAATCGCAGTTATCGAAAGCTCTTCCCCCACTCTACCAATCTGTGCCTCAAAAGCTGCCAATACAGGCGCTTCGTTCACATCAGTTAGCGCTATATTAATTTGTTGAGTTACTGTTCTTATGGTTTCTACATCATCACTGACTTCCACTGTCAAAAGGAAAGACGGGTTGACTTCAAAATTGAGTGCATCGGATGAGTTGACAGTAATAATCCCAGAATTGCTAATCGCGAATGCATCTCCAGTATTACCTGCTGTAATTGTATAGGACAATGACTGAAAAATATCTTCATCTGACGCAATCACAGTGGCCACTACAGTTCCTTCAGCTGCATTTTCATTTAATGCATTGGTCTGAACTTCATCAATAACCGGAGTAAACTCATTGACGTCATTGATCGAAATGGTTACCGTTTCAATCGCTTCCAGCTGTCCAATTCCCAGATCAGTGAGTTTGACTTCAAGTACTATTTCCTGGATAGTTTCATAATCTATTGCAGGTCCCGAACCATCCAATGTGATCACCCCTGTTTTACTGTTCAACGACAGAATACCTTCTGCGCTTGTAGATATGATCTCATATGAATCGATACCGTCCGCATCATCCGAGCTCAATGTTGCAATCACTGTCCCTACTGAAGAGTTCTCATCAATAGCAAAATCAGTGGCAATCAAGCCTGGAATTCGATTCACGAATACAGAAATCTCTGCAGTGACAATA
>CAXEKM010000085.1:0-3438 GCA_963996645.1 uncultured Marinoscillum sp. | reverse complement strand
CCGTATGACGAGGACAAGCGCTTTGACTGGATACGAGGCTATCAAGTAGGTGGTAGGTCCATTACCTGGGGACGACAAACGTATCGGTTGAGCGATTTGGATTTTGAAGCCAATGCCAAAGAAGGAATAGGGGTGGACTGGCCAATTCGGTACAAGGATCTTGCACCATGGTATGATTATGTGGAGAAATATGTTGGGATCAGTGGGCAGGCGATGGGGTTGCCACACCTTCCAGATGGACAGTTTTTGCCGCCGATGGAGCTCAACTGTGTAGAGCAACATGCCAAAGAAAAAATTGAATCCACTTTTGATAGCCGCTATCTGACTATAGGTCGGGTAACCAACCTGACGCAGCAACACAATGGTCGTGGACCTTGTCAATACCGTAACCGATGTATTAGGGGATGTCCTTATTCAGGATACTTCAGTAGCTTGTCTTCGACCATTCCCGATGCAGAAAAATCAGGAAACCTGACGATCAGGGCCAATTCTGTCGTTCATTCAGTGATCTATGACGAATCTACAGGCAAAGCATCAGGCGTGCGCATTGTGGATGCTGAGACTAAAGAAACCCATGAGTTCTTTGCCAAAGTGATCTTTCTAAACGCTTAGGCCATTGGGTCAACCTCCATTTTGCTGAATTCAATATCGGATCGATTCCCGAACGGCATGGGTAACGATAGTGATCAGCTTGGTCGCAACTTGATGGATCATCACTATCGTGTTGGAGCGATGGGCTTCATCGATGGATTTGAGGATAAGTATTACAATGGTCGTCGCCCGAATGGTATTTACATTCCACGATTTAGAAACCTGGATGAAGCCACCAAACGTGAAGATTACCTGAGAGGGTTTGGTTATCAGGGTGGTGCAGGCAGAGCTGGATTTGATCAATCTGCTTACACCGATGGTTATGGTGCTGAATACAAGGAGCAACTCATGAAACCAGGTCCATGGAGCATGTCGTTGGTTGGTTTTGGTGAAATGTTGCCTGACTCATCCAATAGAGTGTACTTAAATCATGATAAAAAGGATCCATATGGCATGCCAACAGTGACTTTTGACTGTGAGTTTAAAGACAATGAGCTGGCGATGAGAAAAGACATGAAAACATCTGCAGCAGAAATGCTTGAAGCTGCAGGCTTTAGAGACGTACGTGAATACGATGACCTGGGAGCACCAGGATTGGGAATCCATGAAATGGGTACTGCCAGAATGGGCCATGACCCGAAAACCTCGGTACTCAACAAATGGAATCAGGTGCATGGGGCAGAGAATGTCTTTGTGACAGATGGAGCGGCTATGACATCCTCTGCTTGTCAGAATCCATCATTAACTTACATGGCACTGACGGCTAGAGCTGCACATTATGCATTGGATCAAGTAACAAAGAAAAATCTATAACCATGGAAAGAAGAGAAGCAATGAAAAACATGGCTTTGGCCATGGGTTATACTTTGTCAGCTAGCACACTGGCAAGTTTATTGACTAGTTGCGGGGAGCAAGTGACCCTGGACTGGCAACCGAAGAATTTTAGCAAGGAGCAAGCTCTGAATGTGGAGACCTTGTGCGATGCGATCATTCCTAAAACAGATACTCCAGGAGCGAAAGAACTCGGCGTTCCACAGTTTCTAGATTCGTTTATCGGTGAAGTGATGACAGAAGCTGATCGGGCCGCTTATTTGAAAGAGCTGGATACGTTCATGCAGCTGTGTGTAGACTCGCAAGGAAAGCAGCTCTATGCCTGTGATGAAGCTGAGAAAAAGGCCTTTTTGGATGAGCAGAATGCACAAAACAAAATGAAGTACCCTGGCATTTGGGGTGCCGACATGGTGAAGGCTGATATGCGTAATTTCTTCGGGAAGTTTAAGGATACGTTGGTGTGGGTGTTTTTCACTACCAAAGTAGCAGGAGAGGAGTTGTTGCCATATGATCCAGTTCCTGGTGGATATGATGCGTGCTTTACCATTACGCCAGATACCAAGTCCTGGTCATTGGGATAAAATAGATTTGTTTACTTATTGATTGATAGGAGAGGCCGCTGTAGCGGCCTTTTTTGGTTTTAATGATGGATTGAAAGGTATATTTGAGTTTCGGCTAGCGTGCACAGTGCTCGATAGTCAGATGTTAGCACCTATTCCGCATGGTACAGAAACATGAGATGACAGCAGACTTCGAACAACTCTCTTATTCAAGTGAGATGCTGATGAATGCTTGGGATGGCGTTTCTGAGACCTACGAAGAACTCAGATACTCAAACTTTGCGTCGAATGAACTATATGAATTTGTTAATTGGATCAGAAAGACAACCCTTTCTCAATTACTTTTCCCAGGAATTTCTTTGGGGCAACTACTGATTAGCAAATCGGACGAACACGGAAGACTGAACTACCAAAAAACTTTGAAGATCGGGCTTAACCAACAAACTGGTAATTATGATTTCTCATATTCTGACTGGGATCTTATTAGGGAAGGTTCTGATTGGGGAAAAGCAATTGTCTGGGCAAAGTCATGCCAAACAGATCAACTCAGAAACTGCTTTGAAGAATTTTTAGCGTGGAAGCCAGAATGGGACAATCGGTGCTAACAGACGATGATGGCGCATGGCTTATCCCGCCCTCCAAACTGCCTCTATATGATAGTTTATAGTATTCAAAATGAAGAAATTTACTCTAATCTACTGATCAATTGACGCTAGTTAAAGATCATTGAGATTAACTAGCAGTCGCTTCCACTTGATCTTTTGCAGGAATTTTGATTTGGAAAGAAGTGCCTTCTCCTAAGGTGGATTTCAAAGTGATTTCACCCAGAAGTTTATGGACTGATTCCTTTACAGTAAACAAACCCAGACCAGATCCTCCAGCGGAATTGGATGCCCGGAAGAACATCTCAAAGACTTTTTCCTGGTATTCCGGATCAATGCCACTGCCATTGTCTTCAATTGAAAGATTCAGCCAGTCGTCTTCTATACCACCAGAGATTTTGATATATTGGTTGTTTTTGGAATTGTCGTGATAACGAATAGAGTTGGTAATCAGGTTATTGCAAATACCAATCAACCTCCGTTTGTCACTCTCCACTTTGAGTTCTTTTGGGATGTCGAGGATTAATTGTATTCCCTGAGCTTCAGGTGCATAGCGCAATAGCTCCCAAATAACTTCGATAGTCTCTGAAAGATCAAACTCTTCGTACTTCAATTCAAAATTTCGGTTCCTTGCCTGTTCTGTTACGTCTTCAATTAGTCCCCAGAGGTTTTGAAAGCTGTCTCTTATGGTTTCGAGATAGTGATCAAAGTTGTTGTGGTCAACATTGGGTAAATGAATCAATCGCAACATGGAGTGAATAGGGCCCTTCAAATCATGAGTGATCGTATACGAGTATTTGTCTAGTTCATTATTTAAGCGCTGTAGCTCTTCGTTGGTTTTGGTTCGTTGATTG
>CAXEKM010000084.1:0-6760 GCA_963996645.1 uncultured Marinoscillum sp. | reverse complement strand
GTATAGGAAGATGAATCTCCATCATTTAACAAATAACTGTGATATTGGTAAGTGATGTGCGTGTATGATGTACCTCCATTGGTACTGTAGAGAAACTGGAAATAATCGTTGCTACCTAAATCACCATTTTTCCATTTGATCGTAATTGGGTCACCGAACTTATATTCATCTGTAATCTTGGGAATCCCGATAGAAACTTCTGGTTCGAAATAAATCCGAAAGGCAACACTTGTATCTGCGGCACTTTGTGTGGTATTTCTGACCAAAATGTTCACATCTTGATCAATAGTTGAACCAAAGTCTGGTACTGTCCATGTGTAGGAAGAAGAATCTCCATCCTGGATCAAATTGCTATAATATTGATAGGTAATATGATTGAAACTGGTTCCACCATTGGTGCTGTAGAGAAACTGGAAATAGTCGTTCGCTCCCAGATCACCATTTTTCCACTTAATGTTTATTGTTTCACCAAATTTGACTTCTTCAGTACCTACTGGTGATCCAATAGTTACTGACGCCTGAGCAGATACAGTTTGACCGATTAGCACTAAAAATAGTACCAGTAGAATGTGTTGTAGCGGTTTCATTGTTACGGTTTTTTGAGTCTAGTAAAATTAGACTGGCGTGTTAGCCATTGTAATACCGTACTCACGGTATATTGAGTCTCAGGGCACACAAATTGGCTTATAGAAACAGAGTTTCAACTATTGATCCGCTAGATTCATCTATCTAATTAGGAATAAGGTTCTTAAAATTTTATTTTGGAGTGTTTATTCTAGCTATTTTTAAAGCTCCTACTAATAATCTAATCGAATGAGAATATTTATCGCCTGCCTAACGATCCTCATGAGTGCTAGCTTTGCCATGGCACAGGGGACTGTCATTAAAGGCAAAATCATTGATCAAAGCACCAATGAGCCTGTTGCTGGGGCTACTGTTTCCACGGGACCCGACAATTCTACCTTGACAAATGCCAATGGTGAATTTGAAATAACTGTTGAGGATACCTATCAAAACATTACCGTTTCTGCAGAAGGATTTGGAACTCAAACTATTTTCCTTGGTGGCAAAACAAAGGTGGATGTATCCCTCCAAAACATGACAGCTAAAACCTCTGGAAATGTGCTGAGCACAGATGACCTGGGAAATCAGCCAGTTACTGATCTTGAACAATCTACTCAGGGTAGAGCAGCTGGGGTTTTCGTTCAGAACAGTGGTGGTAAGCTTGGTCAAGGTGCTAAAGTTCGAATCAGAGGTGGATCTTCTCTTACCGGATCCAATGAGCCATTGTATGTAGTAGATGGTGTGCCATTGACATCTGGTAACCAATCGGACATTGATCCAAGCACTATAGAATCTATGGAAATTCTAAAAGACGCTGCAGCTACAGCTCTTTATGGAACTCGAGCTGCAAATGGTGTCGTATTAATTACAACCAAAAAAGGTCAAAAAGGATTTAAAGCAGATGTTGAGCTGCAATACGGTATTAGTGAAACCACTAAAAAGCTCGACATGATGTCTGCGGAAGAGTATAGACTTTTATTCTTCGAATATACTTTAAGAGCGTTGATTGCTGGTATTCCCGTAGATGGAGCAGGAGTTTCTGCAACTACTCTAGGAAACTTCATCTCTGCCGAAAACCTTGATAAATGGTATACTGAACTTGTAAGTGCTAGAGACGCTGCTGTTTCTTCTGGCGACGATCAGGTCAGCTATACTTTTGATAATGGAGATGAGTTGACCATGTCAACTAACAACCCAATCTTTAGAAACATCTACGATACGGACTGGCAAGGTTTAGCGTTTAGAAAGGGTAATTCTACGAGAGCTAATGTGAATCTATCTGGAGGTTCTGCTAATCAAAATGTTCTATTAAACTTGAATTACCTGAATCAAGAGGGAATTCTCATTGGAAACGACTTTGATCGTTTTGGATCACGATTCAACCTGAGCAGTAAATGGAGTGATCGAGTAAGCTCTACCATAAGCGTTGGTTATGCTCATACTGGTAATAATCAAGTGAATGAAGATGGAAATGACGGAAACCCGGTACAAATGGCACTTTTGCCTCCTGGTGATGCTCCAGACCCAACCAACAACTATGTACTTCAAGTAAGAAGTTCTGAATACAATCCACAGACCGAGATCTACGGTTCTACTTATTTCGAAGCCACCGACCGTGTAAATGGTAGTGCGTCGGTAAATGTTGAATTGTCTGACAAATTATCTCTCAATGTAGATGGTGGTATTGACCTTCTAGACTTGAGTAATGAAAGAAGACAAGGACCTTCTACGCAAGAAGGTACTCCTACAGGTTTTTCACAATTGTCCACTGCTAAAGTGACTAACTACCTATTCAATGGTTCTTTAAACTATGATAAACCAGTGGGAGAAAACAACCTATCAGCCTTGATTGGTACAGCTTATCAAAGTTCAACTTCTGACTACAGCTATAGATCGGCAAGAATCAACTCAATTAGCGATTTGGAAGGATTGAGTGAAAGCGATCCATCTCTGCAAAATCTATTGATCCCTGGATCTGCATTTGAATTCTTATCATTCTTTGGATCTGTAGGATATGATATCAACAATAAGTATTCATTTACCTTAAACGCTAGAGCTGACGGTTCTACCAAAGTGAGTGAAAACAATCAGTTTGGTATTTTCCCAGCAGTTGCTTTTGGGTGGACGTTATCCAATGAAAGTTTCCTTGCTGGATCTTCTCAAGTTAGTTTCCTCGAGCTAAACATTAGTGCTGGTTTGATTGGAAATACTCCTGAAGACGACTTCCTGTATCGTACTAATTATTACAATGTATTGTATGGTGACCTTCAGGGGTATCGTTTATCCAACCTGGCTAATAGTAGCCTAAAATGGGAGTCAACCCAACAATTTGATTTCGGAATATCTTATGGACTTTTTGAAAACAGACTGACAGGTTCCTTAGGTGGATATTACAAATACACTTACGACTTATTGTTCCCTGTACCAATTTCACAGCTTTCTGGACAATCTAGTTCGATTGATAATGCAGGCGAAATGGTCAACATGGGTATAGAGTTTGATGTAACTGGACTGATCATCGATGGTGGTGACTTCCAATGGAATGCTAGTTTCAACATTTCCAATAACAAAAACGAAATCAAGAGCATTGGTGGACAACCACTTATTTCAGGTAACAATGCCTTCATAGAAGGAGAGTCTGCTGGTGTGTTTTATATGCCAAAATATTTGGGTGTAGATCCAATATCTGGTGCTGCTCTTTATGATAGAGGCGACGGTGTTCCAACCAGCGATTATGATTTAGCTGTAAGTGATGGAAGACAAGTTGTTGGTAATCCAAACCCTAAATTCTACGGTGGATTGACTAATAACCTTTCTTACAAAAATTTAAACTTCAACTTCATGTTCCAGTTTGTTGAAGGTATTGACTTATACTGGGAGAGTGGCGAAATCATTGCCAATAGTGGATACGGTTTGTACAACCAAACTCGAGATCAATTGGATAGATGGTATGCATCGGGTGATGATACCAACAATCCAAAAATGAATCCGGCTTTGGAAACGCCTAACCCTTCTAGTAGATGGATTGTGGATGGAAGTTACATCCGTCTAAAAACGGTGACATTGTCTTATGACATCCCTGTGAACTTTGGAACGCTATCGGTATACGTTGGAGGACAGAATTTGCTTACCTTCTCTGATTACCCAGGGTACGATCCAGATGTATCTTATTCAGATCCAGCCGGAGGCACGTTTGCTGCCAATATCAACAGAGGGGTGGCATTCTTCTCTGCACCACAACCAAGAATTTATACAACAGGTATTAAAATCGGATTTTAATCATGAGAAAGCTCTTAACATACATCGTACTAGGATCAGTTGTTACCATCAGCTCTTGTGATAGCTTGTTGGACGCTGAAGCGGAAAACACCATCAGTGGAAATATTTACACTGATGCTGAAAACCTACAAAAGGCACTGAATGGTGCTTATTATACATTCACCGGAATCTCAGATGGATCAGAAGGAGGCGAATTACTTGGTGGTGACTTTATTATCATCCCAGAATTGTTGGCAAGGGTTTCTCCTACATCGAGTTCTCAAGAATATAGATGGGAAACTGTACTTGCACCATCCTCCTACAGAGACTTTGTAAACAAAGACATTTTGGAAGCAAATGGTCGGGTAGAAGCGAACTGGAGAAAAGCGTTTGAAACCATTAATACGGTAAACAATATCATTGCGAATGTTAGTGTTATTTCTGATGCCAATGAGCGCAATAGAATTCAAGGCGAGGCACTGGCCATCAGAGGTATTTTGCTCTATGAAATGGTTTTATTGTGGGCTCCACAATACGATGCTCCAGGGGTGAATCCTGCAACTACTGGTGCATTCCCATTCTTGACAGATCCAATAGCAGACATTCAAGATGTACCTAAATTGTCATCTAGTGATATCAAGTCGGTAGGAGCTGTATACGATCAAGCTGAAGCTGATTTGATCCTTGCCTCTTCTTTGTTAGAAAGTTTTGGGGCAAATGGCACCAATCTTTCATACTATGCATGTCAGGCGTATTTGGCAAAGCTGAGCTTGCAAAAAGGTGAATTTGGTGATGCGATAGATTACAGTTCTGTGGTAATAGAGGATGGCCCCTATGAACTGATGGATTCTCCTTTAGATGCTTTCAATAATACTTCAAACTGTAGTGAAGATATCTTCGCTATTCAACAGACTTTAGCTAATAACGTCGGTGACAGAAGTTCTGGATT
Organism: uncultured Marinoscillum sp.; assembly: GCA_963996645.1. Taxonomy (GTDB): domain Bacteria; phylum Bacteroidota; class Bacteroidia; order Cytophagales; family Cyclobacteriaceae; genus Marinoscillum. The sequence continues at coordinate 1,989 of CAXEKM010000084.1, read as the reverse complement.
TGGTTTAACAGCTTACTTCTCCTCTTTAACTGAAAGTGGTTTGGGTGTATACAGACCATTCTCAATTGCATTCACTAGTGATAGTTGGTACAACTCTCCAATGTTTGAAGATGCCGATATCAGAGGATCTGTAGACAGTGATGTAGATGAAAACACTACAAACACTCAAATCAACACAGCTTACTACAAGTCTGTCGTTGATGAATTTGATGGAATCGTATCTACAGCAAAATATACAAGCAGCTCCTATGTGCTACCTGTTTTGCGTTTAGCAGAAATGTACTTAATTAGAGCCGAGGCTGATTATATTGACGGTGGAGAAGTGGTGACAGATCTAATTCTTGAAGATATCAATGTGATCAGAACACGAGCAGGAATATCTCCATTAACAATAGCGGATTTTCCAGATCAATCCGTATTCTGGGACAGTTTGGTAGTAGAAAGAACCCGAGAATTCATGCACGAAGGGATGTTACTAGAAGACTTGAAAAGATGGGGAGGATATATTGGTAGAGCTTCCAATGAATATGACGCGTGGAGCGATGAGTTCATTCTACCAATTCCTAGATCTGAAACAGATACCTGGACAGATTAATCGGATTATAAAAACAATAAAAAAGGCCTCGTGTGAGGCCTTTTTTCGCTTAATCTAGATTAGTGAGACACTATGATTTTATATGTTGCTCGATAGTTAGTGTCCTTTTTCGAGTTTACTTTTAATAAATAAATACCTTCGGTCAGATTATCTACAGGCAGCCTATAGTCTTTAGATCTCATAACATCTATTTGTATTTGATTAAGTACATTTCCGGCAACATCCATTAATTGTACAGTCACATCCTTCAAGTTTGAATTACTAAAATCTATATTCAACCAATCACTTGTTGGGTTTGGATATACCTCAAATTCATCTTTCATATCGTCTGAAGACAATTGCTCTATACGTTCCACAAAAATGCCGTTCTCTGTTATTAGGGCTTGAAGTAGCAATACATCATCTTCAATTCCACCTGGCCCCAAAACAAATTCGATGAATGAATCAGGGTCCATCGGTATACCCGGGTAATCAATATTGAATCTATAGGTGCCATTCTCCAAATGATTAAATTCAAACCTTCCTTCATCATCGGATTGAACATAAGCATATAGAACAAACTCTCCTTCTTCTTGGTCCGTCCGACCTTTAGGAACAAACCTTCTTACACTACAACCAGCTCGCTTAACTTTTCTTCTTGCTTTTATACGTCCATTGTTTGACTCAGTAATAAAATCTGACTCCACAATCCCCATCACGGTGGTACTCCCTGGTGCTGGTTGTGGTTCTTCCGGTACATCAATTAATCGAATACTTGTCTCCAGGTTTAAGCGAAACTGCAAAGTATCTGCCCCATTCCAACTGTCTGTGTTACCGAAATAAGTTGGTAAATATTCATCGGATGCAGGATCTACAACAATGAGATAATCACCTAATGGGAGGTTCTCAAAAACAAATAAGCCAGATTGTGCTTCAATCGTACTTAAGGTATCATAAGGCGCACCCTTTTCACGGATCTTCAAAGCTCTGGCATTTCCAGATTCCACTGGTTCATTCTTTGAGTTAACCACGGAAATTGTAATATTCCCTGTCACAGTGATTCGTTGAATTGCCGACATTATGTTCAATTCTGGTAATATTGGATTACTCGCGATTAAAAAATATTGTCCGTTCTGGTCAATAGTAAGGTTCTCCAATGTCAAAGTAGAACTAGTTTGCCCATTCACAACAACAGTATCACTAGATTCAATGAACATCCATTGATAATTATTTGACTCACCTCCAATATCAAAACTCACCTCGTAAGCTGAACCTACAGCAAGAAATTGCTCAGTACTGGTACCAACCAAACTCTGACCAGAATACAGGAAATTTGAAACAAAAACGTTCGGCTCCAAATCATCAAACTCCAATGAATTTTCTGCAACATTGAGAAATAAAAGCGAGGAAAAACC
>CAXEKM010000083.1:0-4334 GCA_963996645.1 uncultured Marinoscillum sp. | reverse complement strand
TCTACCCATGGAGCCGGCCCATAGTGGTGACCTGTTCCCATCAGGTGATGAAGTCCAAGTGGGGTCATGTAATTGATGGATGCTTCCCACGAACTCATGAGCATTTTATTGATAGTAGAGGCTATTTGTGGATCATTCCCGTAGGTTGATTTGATCCACTCCTGTGCAATACTTTCAGAAGATAATTGAGTATCCCAGCTAAGTCTTCCAAACGCGTACCAGTTGGACTGAGCCATTGGATGACCAGTCCAGTTCATGTCATTGCCAATGTTTGCTACGCCTGCAATTCCTGTGATTTTGTAGTCATGCAGACTTCCGTCAATCACTTTGGCTACTGTAGATCCTTTTCCTTCAGTATAAGTATCTGTATCGAGGACTTCCTTGTACATAGGAGCCAGGTAAACAAGCTGAGTTGCCTGCCCGAGGTATTCCTGAGTGATTTGGAATTCCATCATGAGTGGTGTTTTAGGCATAGCACCAAACAGCGGGTGAATCGGTTCTCTGGGTTGAAAATCGATTGGGCCGTTTTTCACCTGTACCAATACATTGTCTTCAAATTGACCATCCAGCGGCTTAAATTCTGCATATGCTTGCTTGGCTCGATCATCTGGTTCGTCTTCACTATACACAAATGCGCGCCACATCACTATGCCACCATGAGGTTTCACGGCTTTGGCGAGCATGTTGGCTCCATCCACATGTGATCTGTCATAGTTTTGTGGTCCAGGCTGTCCTTCTGAGTTGGCTTTCACTAAAAATCCACCAAAGTCTGGAATGGCTTTGTAAATTTCTGTGGCTTTGTCATTCCACCATTTTTGGACTTCTTCATTCAGAGGATCTGCAGTCTTTAAACCTCCAATTTCTATCGGTGCACTGAATCGGGCTGTTAGGTAAACCTTGATACCGTATGGTCGGAAAAGATCGGCTAGTGCTTTTGTTTTTTCAATATATGATTCGGTTAGAATCAGTGCGTTGGAGTTTACGTTCGTTAATACCGTTCCATTGATGCCAATGGATGCGTTGGCTCTGGCATAATCCCGGTATCGGGCGGGCAAATATTCTGGTAATCTGTGCCAGTCCCAGATAGAAAAACCTGCATAACCTCTTTCAGATGAGCGATCCAGATTGTCCCAATGATTGAGCATGCGCACATCTATAGCTGGATTGCTGGTGATTTTGAGATCGTCTATTGGCGAGGAAGTCTGCAATAAACGTAGGAAGTGAAAAGTGCCGTAAAGTAAGCCAGAGGGTGATGGACTGGTAATGATGATTTGGTCATCAACAGTTTGTATGATGAAGCCATCTTTTTTAAGGTTTTCTGTCTTAACTGTTTTCTTAAGGTTCTGGGAGAGCATCGATGCATTAAGGATTACTATGTCAGCATCTTTTTGATCGAATACTTGCTTTATGTCCTGATTGAGAAGCTTAGGAAGAGCATTGTTCAACTCGTTTGTAATAATAGTACGCGTATCAGAAGCTTCAGCTATAAAGTAGGACTCAATAGAAGATTGGTAAGATTTTAAAGCTACATCGTTGATCAATTGATCATAACCAAGCCATAGGTCATAGCCTGTTTGGGAATGTGTGGTATGCAGTACAATGAAGGAAAATAAGAGGGTGTATAAGACTTTCATCATCGGGGAATCATCAATTGTTGTAGTGCAAGTTTAGTATTTATATAATATTTACACAATCGATTGTTTAAGTTTCTATTCTGTGGTAATTTTCCGCTCATGAAATCGAAATTCCTTAAGAGATTCGTTTTAATTCAGTTTAAAAACAAGGAAGTATTTAAAGCATGCTTAGCTATACTTTTATTTTTTGAGGATTTATCAAAATCACGAAAAATGGATTTGATGAGACGTCAGATTGGGAATTACATAGGATTGAAGTCTGAATCAGTGATCATACAGTTGAGGATACTCCGATTGAAAGAAAGCCAGCGAAGAAAGACTTTCGGTTTTATACAATTTGCAACAACCACTAATGTCTAATGAAAATGATGAAACCAATACACCGGATACTTTACAGGTCGTGCCTTTTCATGGTGGTCAGCCTTAGCTGTTCCATCGCATTTGGTCAAAACCCTATTGCACAAGGAAAACCTAAATGGTTAGGAAACATCTATAGCAGTGCTCAGGTAAATGAATTTACGGAGTATTGGAACCAGGTGACACCAGAGAATGCTGGCAAGTGGGGCAGTGTAGAGGGTACCAGAGATGTATTTAACTGGGGACAGTTGGATGCCGCTTATGCTTTAGCAAAGGACAATGGTTTTCCATTCCGTTTTCATGTGCTTTTTTGGGGCTCTCAACAACCTAATTGGATAGCTACTTTAAGTAATGAGGAGCAACTGGAAGAGATTCATGAATGGATGGATGCCGTAGCAGAGCGATATCCAGATATAGATTATCTGGAAGTAGTCAACGAACCACTTCATGCACCGCCATCAGGCCTAACAGCTGGTAATTATGCTAAAGCTCTGGGTGGAGGAGGAGTGACAGGCTGGGATTGGATTATTGAAGCGTTTAGGCTTTCCAGGGAGAAATTTCCCAATGCAAAATTGATGATCAATGATTACAACATCGTGGGAAGCAGCAGTGAGACCACACGATACCTTAGAATTATTGAGCTCCTCCAGGAACAGGATTTGATTGATGCTATTGGAGTTCAAGCGCACGCCTTTTCTACGACTGGTGATGAGGAAGTAATTAAAACCAATCTAGACGCTTTGGCTGCTACAGGTTTACCAATTATTGCCACAGAAATGGATATAGACGGTGGTACCAATGCTAGTAATGATGATCAACAGCAACTTGATGATTATAAACGTATTTTTCCTGTGTTTTGGGAGCATCCATCTGTTATCGGAGTGACTCTGTGGGGATGGAGACCGGGATTATGGAGAAATGATCAAGCTGCTTACTTAGTGAGAAGTAATGGTAGTGAACGGCCTGCTTTGGAATGGTTGAGAACTTATGTGGAGAATAAAACGGTTTTTGAGTTTGGAACTGTTCTTTCTTCGGAAAAAAAGTCTGGCCTTATCGTTTATCCAAATCCAGTAATAGCTCATTCATTTAAATTGATTACAGATCGGCAAATTGAACGACTTGACTTGTTGAATTTGTTTGGTCAGAAAGTATATACGCACGGTCTATTGACTGTTGGTACTCAAACAATAACGTTAGATCAGTCTATTGCCTCAGGTGTTTATTTGATGCGAATAAAACCTGATCAAGGTGATGTCATCATTCAGCGTTTGATCATTAAATAGCTTATAAGTATATCTCATGAAAAAGATAAATACACGCATTTTAATAGTATTCCTTGGAGGTCTGATTTGGTCCTGCCAATCTGATAAGACGGTCCAAGAGGAAGCTAACCCTCAAAATTTGCGAGAAGCTTATGCTGATGATTTTCTCATTGGAACAGCTTTAGGAGCTACACAGTTGACTTCAGGTAATGAAAAAGAGCAAAGCCTTATTGCTACAGAATTTAGTGCTGTTACTCCTGAGAATGTGATGAAGTTTGAGCGGATCCATCCTGAACCATATACTTTCAATTTTGAATTGCCAGACAGTTTAGTGGCTTTAGCCAAGCGTAACAATCAGAAAGTAATAGGTCATACTTTGGCTTGGCATAGTCAAACTCCAGATTGGTTGTTTGAAGATTCACTGGGCAACTTAATTGATACAGCGACATTATTCGCTAGAATGGAGCATCATATCAATGCAGTAGCTGGACGCTACAAAGGTCAAGTGTATAGCTGGGATGTAGTGAATGAAGCATTGAACGATGACGGTACCTTTAGAAATTCTAAATACTTTCAGATAGCTGGTGAAGAGTTCATTTTCAAAGCTTTTGAATTGGCAGCAAAGGCAGACCCTAATGCCCAGTTGTACTACAACGACTACAGCATGAATGTGCAGTCAAAAGTTGATGGAGCAGTTGAGATGGCGACTAAAATTCGTGAAAAAGGCTTGCGAGTTGATGGTATAGGAATGCAGGGCCATTGGGGACTTGATAGACCTTCTATTGACCTAATAGAGCAAAGTATTCTTAAAATCTACAATGCAGGATTTAAAGTAGCGATTACAGAGTTAGACTTAGATGTTTTGCCAAATCCCTATCGAATAGAAGGAGCCAATATTTCAGATAGTTTTGAGAACAATGCTGAGGCCAATCCATATGCCGACGGTTTGCCAGATTCTGTGAATCAGGTACATGCTCAACGCTACCAGGATATTTTCAAGCTTTTCTTAAAGCATAAAGACAAAATTGATAGAGTGACTTTTTGGGGAGTGCATGACGGTCATTCCTGGAAGAATGATTGG
>CAXEKM010000082.1:0-8793 GCA_963996645.1 uncultured Marinoscillum sp. | reverse complement strand
GAAATTCAAACAACTTCGGTTTGGTCTTCCTTAGCTCATACTTTCCCTGGCATTGGAGAGGAGTTTATGCCTTCTTTAGACGAAGGAAGCTTCTTGTTGATGCCGACTTCTATGCCTCATTCTGGTGTTGCTTTCAACAGAAAAGTAGTTGGTCAGCTCGATATGCTATTGACTAATATCCCTGAAGTAGACCTGGCAGTTGGTAAGCTTGGACGTGTGGAATCTGCACTAGATCCTGCGCCTATCTCCATGTTTGAGAATGTGATCAATTACAAACCGGAGTATAAACTGGATGTAAATGGTCGAAGAATTAGATTCTCGGTTAATGAAGAGGGGCATTATCAATTAAATAATAAAGAAGCTAGAAGTGAGAAGCTAGACAGGCTATTAGCCAAAAACAAAGACTGGTATTTTGATGGGAAAGATACGATCAGTCTAACTTCCAATCTCCAGCTTCTAACCGAGATTGAAAATCAGCTTATACCTGATGAAGACGGACAATTTTATCGCAACTGGCGCCAAGAGATACAATCTCCTGATGACATCTGGGAGGAAATTACTAAGGTAACCCAAATTCCTGGTGTGACCTCTGCTCCGAAGCTTCAACCCATTGAAACTCGACTAGTCATGTTGCAAACAGGTATGCGAGCACCGATGGGTATCAAAGTTTACGGACCAGACCTGAAGACTATCGAGCAATTTGGATTGCAATTGGAATCCATTCTGAAGAAAGTGCCTTCGGTGAAAAAAGAAGCAGTATTTGCAGATCGTATAGTTGGCAAACCCTACATGCATTTGAATATCGATCGGGAAGCCATTGCACGATTTGGTTTATCCATTTCGGGTGTGCAGCAAACCATCGAAACTGCCATAGGCGGAATGCAAATCACTTCAACCGTGGAAGGCAGAGAACGATTTCCAGTAAGAGTTCGGTATCCTAGAGAACTGCGAGATGATCCGGAGTCCATCGGCAATATTCTTGTTCCAACGCCAAATGGAGTTCAGATTCCATTGGATCAATTGGTATCTATCGACTATGTGCAGGGACCCCAGGCGATCAAAAGTGAAGAAACCTTCCTTGTTGGATATGTGCTATTTGACAAAATGGACAACTACTCAGAGGTGGAAGTAGTAGAAAATGCGCGTCAAGCGATTGAAGGACAAATTGATCGTGGTGAATTGGTTGTTCCAGCGGGAGTGAATTACAAATTCTCAGGAAGTTATGAAAACCAGATTCGTGCAGAGAAGCGACTTGCCATTATTGTTCCTCTGGTACTAGCCATTGTTTTCTTAATTCTCTATTTCCAGTTCAAGTCTATTGGCACTTCCTTGATGGTATTCACCGGCATAGCCATGGCATTTAGTGGTGGGTTTATCATGCTTTGGCTGTATGGCCAATCGTGGTTCATCAATTTTGACCTGTTCGGCATCAATTTCCGTGACTTATTCCAGGTCCACACGATCAACCTAAGTGTTGCAGTCTGGGTTGGATTCATAGCCTTATTTGGGATTGCAACGGATGATGGTGTATTGATGGGAACGTATCTGGATCAGAGTTTTGCGCAAAACAAAACCAACACCATTCCACAGATCAGAGAAGCTGTAGTAGAAGCAGGATTACGCCGAATTCGTCCAGCGGTAATGACTTCTGCAACGACCATTATTGCATTACTTCCGATCCTAACTTCTTCTGGAAAAGGATCCGATATCATGATTCCGATGGCAATTCCAGCTTTCGGAGGAATGACTGTAGCAGCAATTACCTACTTCATCGTTCCGGTTCTGTATTCGATGAAAGAAGAGTACAAACTGAGAAAATTAGATACTAGAAGTGAGAAATCTAGAAGTTAGAGATTAGATGATAGATGCTAGTATAGAAATTAGAATAACAGCCTAAGATTAAAATAAGACGATAATGATAAAGTCATATAAAGACCTTGAGATATATAAGAGATCCTTTCAGATAGCCATGGATATTTTCTGGTTGACGAGAGAATTCCCAAAGGAAGAAATGTACTCTCTAACTTCTCAAATTGTGAGATCATCCCGATCGATTAGTGCAAACATCACAGAGGGTTGGGCCAAACGGGAATATGAATCAGTGTTTAAACAACATTTAGTGACATCTCTAGGATCTGCCGCTGAGACGCAAAACTGGTTGCTTTTTGCATTTGAATGCAAATACATTAATCAACCCACTTTTGAAAAATTCGATCAAGAACTGGACGAGATTGGCAAGATGCTAACCAAACTTCACCAAAACTGGAAAAGCTATGGAAAGTAAAAAGAAACATCTCTTAACTTCTAACTTCTTCCTTCTAACCTTTATCCTTCTAGCGATAGTTGGATGCAGTGGGGGTTCAAGTCAAGGTGAAGTTGGTGCAAAAGTCCAGAACATCGGTATGCTCAGAGAAATCATGCATCAAGGAAAGTATGAAGCTCGAGTAGCCATCGACACATTGGATAAAACGAACCTGTATGCTGTTGGCGCATTAGAAACACTTTCAGGAGAGCTGACTATAATCAATGGTGAAGTTTTTGCGACTAAAGTTCAGGATGATTCCATTCATCTTATCTCAGATGAAGAAGCAAAAGCTACTTTATTTGTTTATGCAAAAGTAAATGAATGGGATACGCTAACAATTGATTCATCAGATGACCTGGAACAAACGATCACCGAAATAGCTGAATCTCGAAATTATGATATGCCATTTCCATTCCAGGTTCGAGGGATAGCTAACTCAGCGATTTATCATGTTATCAATTTTGATCCAGTGAATGGAGACATCTCCAAACACAAAGAAGGAGCTAAATATGACACGTTAACTAACGAAACTGTTCAGCTACTGGGATTTTATGCTACCAACGCAAAAGGTGTATATACTCATCACACCACCAACATGCATGTTCATTTGGTGAATGAAAGTGGTGCTAAAAGTGGTCATCTGGAAGTAGTTGACTTTACAAACCAATCGTTTCACTTGTTAATTCCAAAGCCATGAACCGAGTCGTTAGTATCGTATTTTTACTGATTTCTTCAGGAGTGTTAGCCCAATCATTGGATTCACTTCAAGCTTTGGCCTATGAAAATAATCCTGGATTGAAAGCGAGCTATAAGGAGTTTGAAAGTACCTTGACTCGAGTGGATCAAGCAAGTGCCTTAGCTGACCCGACATTATCATTTGGCTACTTCATTTCTCCTGTAGAAACGCGTGTTGGACCTCAAAGAGCTAAACTATCTCTCACACAGATGTTCCCATGGTTTGGAACCCTTAAAGCGAGTGACGATGTGGCAACTTATCAGGCCGAGGCATCTTACCAGCGATTCCTGGATCAAAAAGCCAAGCTAGGCTTACAAGTTTCCAAAGCATACATTCCATTGATTGAATTGAATCAACTCATTCAGGTTGAAGAGGAGAATCTCATAATTCTAGAATCCTATAAGCGAGTAGCTACAGCCAAATTCGAAAATGGAGAAGGTTCACTGGCCAGTGTCTTGAAAATAGAATTGTTGATGGATGAGCTATCAACCAACATCAAACTGATGAAGTTGAAATTAGATCCATTGAACGAGGTACTTCTTAGAACGATAGGTGTAGACTCAATGAAGATAACCACTCAAGGAGACTTCCAGAAACTTATGGATTTGGACAGCACAGCTACTTTGGCAGAACACCCCTCTCTAAGTCTATTCGACTCACAATCTGATGCCGCAAAAGCAAAAGGCATATTGGCGCAAAAACAAGGTGCTCCGAAAATTGGTGTTGGCCTGGATTATGTGATTGTAGGTGAGCGAACAGACATGGCGGTAGATGACAATGGCAAAGATGTTCTGATGCCGATGGTCAGTGTGAGCCTTCCTATTTTCCGATCAAAATATCGAGCAGCTCAAAAAGAGGCATCAATTGATCAGGAGTGGTTTGAATTCGCCAAAATCAATCAACTCAACCAGTTACAATCTCAATGGGAAATGACGCAGTATTCTATTGAACAGCAGCAACACTTGATCAGCTTGTATCAGCAGCAAGAGCAGAAAACCAATCGCATCTTGAAACTACAACTGTCTGCTTACAGCAATTCAGGAACTGATTTTGAAGAATTACTTAAAGTGCATAGAGAGCTTCTCTCCTATCAGAAAGCATTAATCAAAGCGAAAAGCCAGTTGGCTTTAGCAACTCAAGAATTAAACTACCTCACCACTTCTGATGAGAAGATGAAATAATGTGCTAATACTATGATGAAACCGAGAAACGAAATACTAGAAATAAGTTTTGAATTCGCATTGAAGATTATTGAATTCACTGATGAACTTGATCGGCAGAAAAAGTATGCAATTTCACAGCAACTTATCAGATCAGGAACGAGTGTTGGAGCAAACATTCGCGAAGCTCAAAGTTGCGAAAGCAAAAGAGACTTCATTCATAAGCTTAAAATAGCACACAAAGAAGCCGAAGAAACTGAGTACTGGCTATTGTTATGTCAAAAAGCTCCTAGTTACCCTAGTCCAGAAAATAACATGTTCACACAGCTACTTTCTATTCAAAAATTACTTAGCGCAATCATTTCTACAACAAGAAAAAACATGACCAAGAAATGAAAAAAATATTCAACAATAAGTTCTTCCTGATCGGAACAACGCTACTTGCTGGCATTATGATCGGTTTGCTCTTTCGTAGTTCAAATCATCAACATATCGAATCATCAGCAAATCAAGACATCAGCAAATCCCAAACCTGGACCTGTTCCATGCATCCACAGATTCGTCAACCAGAACCTGGTAGTTGCCCCATTTGTGGAATGGACCTGATTCCTCTTTCGGAAGAGCAAAATGAAGGTATCGATCCGGATGCGATCAAAATGTCTGAAACAGCAATGAAGTTGGCCAACATTCAAACGATAAAAGTTGGATCCGCAACTAGCGAAGGTGAACTCAGACTAACCGGTAAGGTCACTGCGGATGAACAACGAATTCATTCACAAACAAGCCACATACCTGGAAGAATAGAGAAGCTGACAGTTGATTTCACAGGTCAGTATGTCCAAAAAGGACAGACTATCGCTCAAGTATATTCTCCCGAATTAGTTACTGCCCAGGAAGAGTTGTTTGAAGCATTTGACATGAAAGATTCAAATCCTGATATTTATGAAGCTGCTCGTCGTAAGCTTGAAAACTGGAAATTATCGAACAGTCAGATTGACGCCATTATTGAAGCTGACAAGCCACAAATCAACTTCCCAATAAAAGCGAATTATTCAGGTTATGTCACAGAGAAAAAAGTGAATGATGGAGATCATGTGATGCTTGGACAAACATTGTATGAATTGGCTGACTTGTCCACTATTTGGGTCATGTTTGATGTTTTCGAGAAGCAATTGCCTTTTGTGCAAAAGGGAAGCTCTATTAAGTTCACCACCAACTCTGGCCAAACTTATGAAGAAACTATTGACTACATCGACCCGGTAATTGACCCAAAAACCAGAGCTGCAAAAGCACGAGTAGCGGTTTCCAACACTGATCAAAAGTTGAAGCCTGAAATGTTTGTAACAGGAACGATTCAAAGTAATAGTGCTACCAAAGAACAATTGACCATTCCAAAATCAGCCGTGTTATGGACAGGAAAACGTTCAGTGGTCTACATCAAAATGAACAATGACCAGGGCACGTACTTCATGCTTCGTGAGGTTGAGTTGGGCAATGCACTTGGAGATTCCTATCAGATTGTTTCTGGACTTGAAAGTGGTGAAGAAATTGCCGTTCAAGGCGCATTCAGTATTGATGCAGCAGCACAGCTTGCTGGCAAAAACAGCATGATGAATCAACCTGAGGAATCTGCTTCTCACTCAATGAAAATCAATGAGTCTGAGATTACTTACGAGGCTCCTGTTGCATTTCAAGATCAAATCAAGGCTATCTTCCTGTCCTATCTAAAAGTGAAAGATGCTTTGGTCGAAAGTAAAACGTCTGTTGCTCAAAAAGCGGGAGTAGAGCTTCAGAAAGAATTAGACAAAGTGCAAATGGAATTGCTCAAAGGTGAAGCTCATATGGAATGGATGAAGGACTTAAAAGTTTTGAACCACTCCATCGATATGATCACCGAATCAAATGATTTAGAAACCAAGAGAGAAGCTTTATCTCCATTGAGCGATCAGCTTTATCAGACTATTAAAAAATTCCAGGTTTCGACCAAAGGATTCAGACAATATTGCCCAATGGCCTTTGACAATCAGGGGGCATTTTGGCTCAGTGATAGTGAAGAAATTCTCAACCCATACTTTGGTGATGCCATGCTCACCTGTGGAAATGTAGAAGAAGAACTATGAAAATGAATTTTGCCTTTTCACCCTTCAATCCCTGAAGGGAAAGGCAAAAAATCAATTTCGCTCCCTTTAGGGTTGGGGTAAATGAAATTGATTTCAACCTAAATAATGCCAAAAAAATAAAACCAATTTTTCAACAATCGAATAAATCAAATACACATGAAAACCATTTTAACACTCGCATTAGCAGCTACATTACTAGCATGCTCTAGTCCAAAACAAGAATCAGCAGAAGCAACAGCCGAAACAGTTGCTGTAGAACAAAAAGCAGACTTATCCTCCTCAGTAGATGCTTACATGGCATTGAAAGATGCCTTTGTTGCTACAGATGCAGCTAAAGCTAAAGACGCTGCAGCAAGTCTTTCAACAGAATTGAAAAAAGCTGGTTTTGAAAGTTTAGTTGCTAGCTCTGAGAAGATCGCTGGCAGTGAAGACATCAAAGTGCAGCGTGCAGCCTTCTATGAGCTGACTAAAGCATTTATCCCTGAAGTGAAAAAAGCTGAGTTAACAAGCAAAGTATATGTACAATACTGCCCAATGGCATTTGACAATACTGGAGCTAACTGGCTAAGTACATCTTCAGAGATTAGAAATCCATACTTCGGTGATATGATGCTGAAATGCGGTAAAGTAGAGGAAGAAATTTAAACCTTTAAGGCGGTTAACTTCGAAGTTAACCGCCTATGTAAATACACACGGTTCATCGAACAACTAGCCGCCATTGATGGTAGTTATTAAGTAACTATTGAAAATCAACAACAGCTTTTTAGATGACTTTTTATGAAAAATGGGCAGAAGCAGCCTACACATCGACTGGATTTTTTTGGATGGCTCTTTGGGCTTTCATTCTTGGATATGCGGTAAGCAGCTTAATCCAGGTCTTTGTCAGCGAAGACAAGATGAAAAACCTAATGGGTGATGGTAGTTTGAAGAGCATGTCTATGGCGTCCTTTTTCGGCTTCATCAGTAGCTCATGTAGTTTTTCGGCTTTGGCTACTACCAAAACACTTTTTCAAAAAGGAGCCAGTTTCATCGCCTCTATTGGTTTCTTATTAGCATCTACCAACCTGGTGATTGAGCTCGGAATTGTGATCTCCATATTCCTGGGGTGGCAGTTCATCGTTGGCGAATACGCAGGTGGTGTCCTACTCATTTTGATCTCATGGCTGATGGTATTCTTAATCAAGCCGAATGGTCTCATTAAAAAAGCGAAAGACAACCTCAATCAACTCACAGGTAATTCAGAGCACAACGAACATCATAATCACCAGGAGCATGACCATCACGAAATGAGTCATACCAACCATGAACATCAAAGCAGCAAATGGGATATAGTCGGTCACAAATACATCATGGAGTGGGACATGGTTTGGAAGGATGTCACCATTGGTTTCACTATCGCCGGGTTAATTGCGGCGTTCGTTCCACAAAGCTTTTTCCAGACCTTATTTATCAATACCGGAGGAGATGGGGATTACTCCTTTTTCACTCTTTTAGAACATGTAGTGGTTGGTCCTTTGGTTGCGTTCATTACGTTCATTGGATCGATGGGGAATATCCCTCTGGCTGCACTGCTATATGACAATGGAGTAAGTTTCGCTGGCGTGATGGCGTTTATTTTTAGCGATCTGGTGGTATTCCCAGTCCTTAGAATCAATGCCAAATACTATGGCTGGAAGATGTCACTATTCATATTATTCCTACTTTTTTCAGCATTGGTTGGAACTTCCTTAATCCTGCATTATGGGTTAGATCTATTCTCGGCATTGCCGCAAGGAGCCGAGAACAGTATTACAGAGCAAGAACATTTTCAATGGAACTACACCACTTTTATGAACTTTGGATTCCTGACCCTTTCAGGGTTCTTATTCTATAAGGCAAAAACTAGCAAACACGCCGGCCATCACCACGAAATGGCTCCAAAGAGTCCCATTATGGAAAAAGTATTGAAGGTACTGGCCTTTGCTTCCTATGCCTGGTTAGCTGTTGGTTTGGTGTTGAAATTCTTAATATTGTAGCTAAATCAGAATGCATAATTGAGCACACCCCAACTAGGCCTTAAAGAAAACTGGAAGCAATTCACCATACTGGTAATTGTCAATGCATTTGTTGGAGGGATGGTAGGAATGGAACGCACCGTTCTTCCAGACTTAGCAGCTAGCAATTTCGGAATCGACGGCAAAAGCGCTATTCTCTCCTTCATCGTATCCTTCGGCCTGTCAAAAGCCATCACCAATTATTACACAGGAGCACTTGCCAATCGAGTGGGCAGGCGAAACCTCTTAATTCTAGGATGGATCATGGCACTACCCATACCCTTCATGATTATTCATGCAGAAAGCTGGTGGTGGATAGTCGTTGCTAACATTCTTTTGGGAATCAATCAAGGACTAACCTGGTCAAGCACAGTCATCATGAAGATCGATTTGGTTGGCCCAAAAAACCGAGGACTTGCTATGGGAATCAATGAATCTG
>CAXEKM010000081.1:0-2507 GCA_963996645.1 uncultured Marinoscillum sp. | reverse complement strand
ATTTAACTCCTCAATATGCGTTGTTGAATAAAAATCAATATTAGCACCGTACCAATCCACCTTTGACGGTCTAATTAATGATTCTAAATCCTTTAAATGGATGTACTCATTAAAGGTTAGTGGAGGAAGTAAAAAGTCCGTAAATCTTCCCGCTCCACTTTCAAGACTTTTGTATTTCAATGCTGCCGCAGCTGACCCTGACGCAATGAATTTGCAATATTTGTAACTGTCAACCAACGATTTAAGGTGTACCTCCCAATTCTTTAAATATTGAATTTCATCGTAAATCACATAAAGACCTTTTGGATCCTCAACACCTGATGCCTTCATGGCATAATTCAGCATCTCATCTAATCCAATATTTAAATAAACAGGACTCTCCACCGTGATGAAAAATATTCTATTAGGACTAACACCTGATTGAATTAAATCCTGAACAGTATGATAAAGCATTACCGTTTTACCTACCCTTCTTGGCCCCATCAGGATTAAAGCCCTTTTAATATCAGTCTCGTAAACAAGTGGCTTGAAAATCTCGAAGTAGAGCCTTCTTGGCATTTCATTATAAAAATCCTCTATCTCTTTGGAAACCCACCATGGATTTTCAAACTTGAGTCTATCAATAATTTGCTTTTCAGATACAGACTTTAAAGTCATTTTATATTCTCATATTTTACTATATAAGACTAATATAATCATCTTATTTATATTTTTTAATATATATAAGACTAAATCAGGGAAATATGGCTCTTAGATAAGGAGTTCAATAACAAAAAAAGGCATCCGCTAACCAGCGGATGCCTTCCGTGCTTATGAACACTAAGTTCTTTATTTCTTCTTCAGGCTGATGGCTACACCACCCGCACCGATCAGGTCAAAGTCAATAGCAGTTTCGCTAGTTACTTCTTGCTTGTCGATCGCGTAAGCTTCTGGATTTTCTGGCCAGCTGGCATCATCTGCATTTCTGTAGATAGTCGCTTCGTAAGTTGTCCCTGCTGGTAAGAAATCGAAGTTGATGGTAGTAGTTCGCGCATCCTCGTTGGTGATGGCTCCCACAAACCAGTCTTCTGTTCCTCTAGCCTGTCTGGCAATCGCCACATGCTTGCCAATCTCACCGCTCAACACTTTCGTTGTTTCCCAGTCAATTTTCACGTCACGGATAAACTGAAGCATAGGGTGACCTTCGTAGTTTTCTGGCAAGTCATTTGCCATCTGCATTGGTGCATAGATCACCAGGTAAAGAGCCAATTCTCTAGCGATGGTAGTTGGCACCGTGTAACCAGTTGATTTCACTTTCACTCCAAACACACCCGGAGTATAATCGAATGGACCAGCCAAACTTCTGGTGAAAGGAATCACCGTCACATGACTCATAGCTGTTCCACCCATTGCATTGTATTCTTGTCCTTTGGCACCTTCACGAGACACCATGTTAGGATAGGTTCTTCTCTTTCCAGTAGCGTGAATAGGTTCGTGAGCAACGATCATCGTCTTGTGCTTAGCTCCTGCCTCAATTACTCGCTGGAAGTGCTGAACGAAAGCCTGACCGTGGTGGTACAATCCGTTCGGAAGGGTATCACCATTTTCTACGTAACCTGTTTTCACAGTTTTCATGCCGTGATCAGCCAGGTATTTGTAAGCATCATCTAACTGGCTATCATAGTTTTCAATATCTGCACCAGTCTCATGGTGGCCAATGATATAAACTCCCTTTTCAGCAGCATATCTGCTCAACTCTTCTATGTCATAATCTGGATATGGTTTTGTGAAATCAAACTTGGTTCCACCATTCATCCAGCTACCATCCCAGCCGTAGTTCCAACCTTCTACCAGGATTCCTCTGAAGCCGTTCGCAGAAGCAAAATCAATGTATTTCTTTACGTTTTCAGTATTCGCAGCATGTTTTGGTCCTTGGTGCCATGTTCCCAAGTTGATGAACATCTCCCACCAAACACCTACATATTTTCCTGGCTCTACCCAAGACACATCACCTAGTTTGTTAGGCTCATTCAAGTTCAAAATCATGTAGTTCATGATCAGGTCACCCGCCTGATTTCCCATCTGGATCGTTCTCCATGGAGTAGAGAAAGGTGCTTTCAAATATGCTTTTACAGGATTGGTTTTGCTGTAAGGAACCAAATCACATTTTAGCTTTTTAGAACCCATTCCTTTGATGACCATACTTGGGTAATCATACAAGGCCGCTTCGTGAATGGATACGAAGGTCTGACCTTCCATTGTCAATGGCGTGTGCACCATTTTCAGATCACTTACATCAGACTTAGTAAACTCGTATTCGTATCTGTTGCCTTCGTAAGCAGGAATCCACCATGCAGACTGATCGTTGGCCATGTTGAACTCTGTCAACTCGTCCATTATCTCAAACTCACTAAGTTTAGCTTGCTCTGGGAATTCATATCGGAACGCCAACCCATTGTCAAACGCTCTGAAGATGATGTTTAGCTGGTAACCTCCGGCAGTTTCCAGATTTACTTTCAGTTCATTGT
>CAXEKM010000080.1:0-2299 GCA_963996645.1 uncultured Marinoscillum sp. | reverse complement strand
TTTAAAAGGAAGAGACAAAAAATACAGCTATGGTTATAGACGATTCTCCGTATTAGGTGCTATCCTGAATTCATTGATTTTGGTAATCGGTTCTACGATTATACTTTCTGAAGCGATCCCAAGACTAATCAATCCAGAAACACCAGATGCCCAGGGAATGATCTACTTCGCTATTGGTGGAATAGCTGCTAATGGATTAGCAGCATGGAAGCTTCACGGTGGATCTTCCATCAATCAGAGAGCAGTATATTTACATTTATTAGAAGACGTTTTAGGGTGGTTTGCTACACTTGTTGCTGCCATTACGCTCTACTTCTTTGACTTCCCAAGAATTGATGCTATTCTAGCGATAGGTATAGCTATTTTCATTGTGTACAATGTGGTGAAAAACCTGAAAGATGCCATCAAAATCATCATGCAAGGCACTCCGCAGGAAGTAAACATCCAAAGCATTCAGGAGAAACTAGAGTCCATCGATGGTGTAAAAGAAACTCATGACTGTCATACCTGGTCTATGGATGGTCGTTACAATATCCTTTCTATTCATCTTGTAGTAGAACATAAAAACCTGATTGAGCTCTCTGCTATTAAACGCAAAGCCAAGAAACTTCTCAGAGATGAGCATATTGATCATGCCACCATCGAATTTGAGACGGAAGAAGAAGAATGTGAGACCTGCTAAGTCCTGTTCCGCTTTTTACAATCCAAGCTAATCCACGAAAAATCCTATCACTAAACTTTATTGGTTGATTTTCAAGTTCAGCTTCAAAAATTCCCCTTATTTTTAGCTGAAACCTATTGACAAAAAACATCTATGTTATCAACCTCTAATCTGACCACAGATTTCCTGGAGTCTCAACGAAGAATAACTGATCCGTTAGCTGACAACACTGTTGCCGCAATTATCGATGAAGGATTTGAAGAACGTATCAATGAAATCTTCATGACTCTGCATCGAAATGATGGATTTGATCCTTCGCTTTTGGGACATTTTCCAGAGTCCATTCAACAAATAGTGTCCAACTATTTTGAAGAATCCAGAAAGTTGCCGGAATGGGCTGATCAGGATTTAATTGCTCAAGGTCAGCAAGTTTTTAGCCAATTCGGTCCAGAGGTTTTCATGCTACTGAATGTGAAATCACTGCCGATGTGTTACACCTGCGCCAATGGTGCACAGGTACTTTTTGACACAGGGAGATTAGTAGAGCACAATGGTAAAATAGACCCACTAGTCCGAAGACTTATGGAAACGGCTCAAATGGTCGTAAACGTATTGCAACCAGGAGGATTATCTTCAGCTGGTACTGGAATTATCACTGTGCAAAAAGTACGATTGATCCATGCATCCATTCGTCATTTCCTAAAATCTCCTAAATACAATCCAGCAGGATGGGATGTTGAGAAATTAGGAGAACCAATCAATCAGGAAGATTTGGCAGGTACACTGATGTCTTTTTCACCTGTTATCTTAAGTGGTCTCAAGCAATTAGAAATTAACTTAACTGATCAGCAAATTTTAGCTTATTCGCATTGCTGGAAAGTTATTGGTCACCTTATTGGTCTTCATGACGATTTACTTTCTGATGACTATCAAACCAACTGGGATCTGGCTTGCGCTATTCTAAAACACCAGTCAGAACCATCAGAACAAGGAAAAACACTTACAGACTCTTGTGTTGCATTCATCCAACACATGATTCCGGGCAATCTTTTCAATGAGGTACCTGCATATATGATTTGGTTTTTCTTTCAGGACATTGAGCAAGCAGTTGGTAAGCCGCTAGCAGAAATGATTGGCATTTCAGATCATCAAAATTTAACGGATCATCTGACTATCAAATTATCTCAGATCATCACTTCTCATATTGCCAAAGCTGAACATCATCGAATCATCCAGAAATTATCTGGAGAGTTTAATAAGCTGATGCTGCAAGGTTATATCCGTCATTACAATGATGGCAAACAAGTACGCTTTCTCATTCCTCCATCATTAACCACAGATTGGGGCATCAACCAATTTTAACCTTACAGCGCTATGACTAACCAAACGAACAAAAAACTAACGATCATGATCGTTGCCACCCAGGCCATTCTAATGACCTGGTCAATCGGAAGCTCCATTTTGGCATCAGGACCGATCTCTGCATCCATTATTACTTATTCCCTATTCGGGTTTTATGTCATCTACACGTTGTACACCAAAGACGCAACCATGATCAAACTACTAACCTTAGGAACTGTAGCAGGTATACTAGAGCTTTTCGCTGATCATTATTTGGTAGATACGATTAACAATTTG
>CAXEKM010000079.1:0-5592 GCA_963996645.1 uncultured Marinoscillum sp. | reverse complement strand
TGTAAAAACTATTTGGAAAATATCTTTTCATATCCTCGGCACAATTTGACCCAGGAAACATGATAATTCCGATTGATAAATCTCTTTTAGAATCCATAATTATTAGTGTATAATGCAGGGTCTCCATTTATTGTGATTTTATCAAATTGGTTCAAACCATCAGGAGAAAAGGTCAACCATTTTTGATTTAGGAAGTCCTCTTTGATTGGAATCAAATCCTCTGTAGCGTCAATGAGAGTGTAGAAGTCAATGCTGTTATTAACACTTCGTTCATCATTGATATCATTCAACTTGGTTACGTTAAATCTGAAATAGTTTTCACCACTTTGTAAGTAATCATTTAGGTTAATTGTAAGTGTTTCAGATTCTCCAGATTTAAGGTTGAGATCGTCATAAACCACATCATATACCATATCATTGGCTGTAAGCTGAAGGTTCAATTTGTCAATCTCCTGATAGCCGTAATTTCTAACTTCTAGAATAGGGTATGCGGTCTCCTTACAAGAAATTACTGGTTCATTGCTCAGGCTCTTAATACCCAGATCATACGCCAAAAGATTGGCATTGCTGATAGACAAGTCATCCACAAACAGGTTATTTCCACCACCATTTACTCCAATAATCGCTACCTGAACTTCAGGTTGTCCTGCAAACCGGGTGATATTTAAAGTTACTTCATCCCAATGAGCATGATTTAGAGGATAATAATCGGAATTAGAAGATCCGTATGTCTCTAATGAACTACCATACCGCTCAAAGATTACATTTTGACGAGTGAATTCTGCTCCACAGTCAGTAGAAACTGCTACTATCAATCCATCCAGATAATAATCACTTGTTCCTTCTTGTAATCTGGATGCATAGGCATATTGAAAAGTAAGCTGTGCAGATGCAAGTCCAGAAAGATCTAGCGTTTGTGTGAGTAGCATGTCTTTCACACCAAAATTAGTCGTCTGATTGAAGAATGGAGCCATGGCTGCCTGGTTGTCTGGGCTTTCAAATGGAGCATTGACGAAAGTCCAGTTACTTGTCTCACCTGTTTCGGTTATCCTAAAGTAGTTTTGATTGGTTTCAAAATCTTCGAAATATGGTGGTTCAATGGATGTGAAAGGTGCGATTGTTTGACTTTTTGAATCGTTTAGATCATTGCCATCTGAGGATTCATTAACTGAGATTATTTCAAACTGCACTTCATTTGAAATGTCTGAATCTAATAGAATAGGACTAAAGCTAGCAATAGACGTTGCAGCGGCACTTAGGCTATTGTTGAATTCTTTCGTTTCTACAAGAGAGCCATTTATCAAGAACGATATGGAATAGGAATTAATCGTATTGCTGCCATAGTTTCTTATCTCCACTCTTGGAGTCACATTGGCGTTGCAGTCTGATTGAACAGGTGCAGCTATAGATTTAATACCTAAATCAAGATCTGCAAGGATAGGGTCATTCAGAGCGTGAGAGGTTAAAAGCTTTACGCGACGTGGACTAAACTTCAGAACTGTTCTCATGCGTTCTTTTTGACATACGGTGAACAAGTTCATGCAGACGTCATCCGTATAGTCCATGAAGTTCTGAATCATGTCCTGAGTGTCACAGGTGATTTTCTCATCAGGACATCCCGAAGTAGAAGATCCTGCTAACGGCGTATCATCACAAAAATCATCGAATCCACAACCTCCATCTCCCCAGATATGTCTTAATCCCAACCAGTGACCAATTTCATGTGTCGCTGTTCTTCCGAAACTATCAAAACTTCCTGCTCCTGGATTATTTCCGACCCATTTGTAGTCTAGAACAACTCCGTCTGTTAAATCATAGTTTTCGAATTCTGTGGCAATACCAGATAAATTTGAGAAAGGGAACTGCGCATAACCCAAATATCCTCCTGAGATATCGGTGATGTAAATGTTCAAATATTCATCTCTTGGCCAATAGCTTTGTGCCATCAATGTGCTCGCTTCAGATTGACTGTAGCTGCTTTTAGAACCTTCTACTCGAACAATTCCTGATGTTGGTAATCCTTCAGGGTCTTGTTTGGCTAGTACAAATTCAATTTCCGCATCTGCAGCAACATCCAAATATTCTGCTGGTGTCTGAGATGCATCCTCATTCAATCTGCGGAAGTCATTATTGAGAATTTCAATCTGTTGAAGAATTCGATCTTCCGAAATGTTGGTTCCAAAACCTACATTGTTGCCGTCATGAATGACATGAAATACGACTGGTATTTGATAGGTTGTAGATTGAAACGGCTCAGATGTTCTTAAAAGTGCTTTTTCATGCTTTACCTTAATCAACCAGTCTTCAAATTTCTCTTCAGACTCATAACGATTGGCATTTTGAGGCATGTGCATAGTTGCACATCGCTCTTGAGCGAATGCATGAAGCTGCCAAATGGATAGTATAATCAGAATGAGGCTTTTTCTCATTCCTTACATCATGGTTGTTGGAAGTTTAGCATTAGGGTCATCTGGTGATGTTAGGTTAATTGCTTCTACTCCTTGAATTTCAGGAACTACTCTTTTGATAGCTTCTTCTACACCTGCTTTTAAGGTCATAGCAGACATAGGGCAGCTACCGCAACTACCTAATAACTCTAGCTTGACAACATTATTGTCATCCACCTCTAGAAATTTCACGTTACCACCGTCAGCTTTCAAGTATGGTCGAATACTTTCTAAAGCAGTTTCGATACGACTATGTAGATCTTCCATATTAGGTGTTTATTTCAACTTTTTGGGTTTTGGCTTGGCTAGCATTTCTGATGGCAACCTGCTGTGCTACAGACTCTGCCAGGTTTCTAAATGCTTCAGCTGTTACATCATCTTTAAGTACTGCAGGGTAACCATTGTCACCACTTTCTCTTATGCTTTGAACAATAGGTACTTGTCCTAACAAAGGTACATCATATTTGTCAGCTAGTGATTTACCGCCGTTTTCTCCAAAAATATAGTATTTATTATCTGGAAGCTCTTCCGGAGTGAAATAAGCCATATTTTCTACGATACCTAGAATAGGTACATTGATTTGTGGCTGTTTAAACATTCCAACACCTTTTTGAGCATCCGCAAGAGCCACTTTTTGCGGAGTAGTTACAATCACGGCTCCGGTTACCGGTACACTTTGTACCAATGTAAGGTGGATGTCACTTGTGCCTGGAGGTAGATCGATTAATAAGTAATCCAACTCGCCCCAAACAGCATCGCTTAAGAATTGCTTCAATGCAGAACTCGCCATAGGGCCTCTCCAAACCACAGCATTGTCTGGTGGAGCCAGGAAGCCAATGGACATCAGCTTAACACCATATTGTTGGATAGGAAGAATTTTGTTTTGTCCGTTAACATTGGTCACATTAGGTTGCTCATGCTCACAGTTGAACATAGTAGGGACAGACGGACCGAAAATATCGGCATCAATTAATCCTACTTCAGCTCCTGTTTTTGCCAATGCTACGGCAAGATTTGCTGCTACAGTAGATTTACCAACACCACCTTTACCTGAGGCAACAGCGATAATGTTTTTAACACCTGGTAATAACGGAGTGCTGATTCTTGTAGTAGTAACATTACTGGACATTTCTATCTCAGTAGCCACCTGTTCACCAAAGTGCTTAGTAATTGCTCTTTCACAATCTTTACGAATGATTTCCTTTAATGGACAAGCCGGGGTAGTAAGCATCACGGTGAATTTGATGATGTCGCCCGCTGTCTGGATATTCTGAATCATGTTAAGTGAAACCAGATCTTTTTTAAGGTCTGGATCTTGTACTTCACTTAGAGCTACTAATATATTTTCTCTGGTAATCTCCATTGTTTATCAATTCTTGCTGCAATGTTAATCAAGCTGAAGACCATGTCAAAGGTTTTATCAGCTACACTGTCATATAATGCTCATTGACTAAAAATGGTTTACATGTGCATACATTATTTAACGATTTGGATTTTTTATCTTTGAAGTACGTTTTAGCAACATGTTGACCTACTTATATTATATACTACTTTATTCAACCCCAGTATTAATCTCTCCAAAGACCTCTGAGATCGAGTTGAAAATTACCGAAATGGAGTTTATGGAAGATAAAAGTAGGATGTTGACACTGGAGGATGTATCTGATCCTGATTTCCAGGCAAGGTTCAATAAGGATTTGAATTTTGTGCCTCAGGACTATAATACCAACTCTGCATATTGGGTGAAGCTCAAACTAATAGTTCAGGAATCCAATCCAGGCTATTTGTTAGAGTTTTTTGATCAGACAATTGACTCCCTTTCCGTTCATATACGTCATGAAAGTGATAGTGTGTTTACCAGCTATCAGGTAGGAGATATGCTGCCTTTTAAGGAAAAACCAATTGCACATAAAAACTTTCAAATAAGACTTTCCCAGACAGGGAATTACCTGGTTTATTTCAGAGTAGTTAGTCACGAGTATGCTGATATTCGGGTTGCGATCCGAAGTTATAGCTGGTTTGTGGAGTATGCCTTAGCTGAGTATTATCTCTATGGTATACTATATGGTATGATTTTGATTATCTCATTGTACAATTTGCTGATATACACAGCAATGCGAGAGATCAAATACCTGTATTATACCTTTTATATATTGAGTGTAGGTCTGTTTGGTCTAGCGGTAGATGGGATAGGTTATCAATATATATGGACTTATAGTCCCAAATGGAATCAGATTGCGCATGGAATAGCGCTCTTTTTTATCATTTTCTGGGCCATTCTGTTTTCCAAGAAGTTCCTTAACCTCTCTATAAGATCACCTAAGATTAATAATGTGCTGAATTGGGTGTTGGGCTTAAGGGTTGCTCTGTTTTTGTACGCCTTGTTTTTTGCGAATCATTTGTTTCAGTTTAGGAATATCGAATTGATTCCTTTGACGATCATTTTTGTAGGAAGTATTTCGGTTTATAGAAGAGGTTATCAGCCAGCTCGATTCTTTATTGTTGCCTTTGGATTTCTTTTCCTTGGTTTTATTTTGAAGGCATTGCTAATGTGGTCGATAATACCATTCTATATATTGAGTTATTACAGTTTACACATCTGCTTTGTATTCGAGATGTTGTTTCTTTCGTTTGCTTTGAGTGATCGAGTTAGGATTTTGAAAGCAAATAGAGATAGGGCGCTGAAAAGAATCATTTCTCAGCATGAAGAGAATGCTAAGCTTAAGGATAAGATGAATGCTCAATTGGAGTCGTTGGTTGAGCAGCGAACCGTAGAGCTTAAGGAGAAGAATGAATTGCTGTCGGTACAGAAGAAAGAAATATCTGAAATTAATTCCTTATTGGATTTAGATAACTACCGACTGAGAAACAATATAAAGACCATACAGCGAGAACGCCTTCAAAACAAGGAGTTGAGCTATGATGAATTTAAAGAAGTTTTCCCTGATAAGGATTCATGCCTGAAAGCGCTAAGCAAAAGAAAGTGGTCTGGAGGATATGAGTGTACTCGATGTGAAAATCATCACTTCAGTGAGGGGAGTGTTCCTTACAGTAGAAGGTGTAGTAAATGCGGTTATCAAGAGTCTCCAACTACCAATACGCTGTTTCATGGATTGCGTTTTCCACTGGAAAAAGCCTTCTATAT
>CAXEKM010000078.1:0-4502 GCA_963996645.1 uncultured Marinoscillum sp. | reverse complement strand
TTTTAATTTTAGCTCATGATAAGTCCTCCAAAATGGCCAGAAAGAATGCTCGCCAGATTTTGTAGACAAGACCTGGCAGATGAAATCATTGGTGATTTGCATGAAGCATTTATGTGGCGTGTAGAAACAGAAGGCGAACGCAAAGCAAGAAGAAAGTACGTGCTTGAATCCATTGGTTCATTGAAACCTTCCAATCTTAAATTAATCTACCAACTAAGGCTTAACAACATGATTTTTACCAACTATCTTAAAATAGCTTTTAGAAATCTGCAAAAGCGTAAGACATTTTCTGCAATCAACATCTTCGGTTTGGCTTCTGGTGTAGCTGCGTTTATTCTTATTTCACTATATGCTTTTCAGATTCTTACGCATGACAGCTATTTCGACAAAAAGGATCAAATTTATTTAGCTTATAAGGAGCGCATCACACCAGATGGTACTCAGCCCACATATGATACCTGGGTACCCATGCGAAACAAACTAGTTGAAACGTATCCAGAAATCACCAATGGTACCAAAACATATTCCGCAGAAGCCAAAGTGGTGAAGGGCTCCCAATTTATCAATGAGGAACTTCTTTACACTGATGAGCACTTTTTTGAAGTATTTAATTTCAAAATGCTCCATGGTTCAACTGGTAGGCCGTTTCAAGACAAGAGTTCAGTTGTCTTAAGTAAAGAGCTTGCTTTAAAACATTTTGGGAAAGAGAATCCTCTTGGAGAAGAGCTAGAATTATATCTACCTGAAGAAGATACTACTAAACGATACATGGTATCTGGAGTAATTGATGACTACCCTGCAAACATTTCGATTAGACCTCAAATGATTTTACAAATGAGTTCTATTCCTGCTTATCCGGACTTTGTTAATAACTGGGGAAGTTCATTCATAGAAACGTTCATCGTTACTAAATCAAAACCCCAGGAATTGGAAGCTGCATTTCCTGACCTTGTAGAAAGTTTATGGGACAAAGAGGCCAGAAACAACACCAATTTTAAGCTTTTACCTTATTCAGAATACTACAACACCTTTCTTGGAGATCAATCAACTGCATCAACACTACTCTACATAGGATTTGGCATATTACTTATTGCCATTATCAATTTCATGAATCTATCTACTGCACATGCATCCCAGCGATCCAAAGAAATCGGATTGAGAAAGGTGCTTGGTGCTTATCAAAGTCAGCTAAAAACTCAATTCATGGCTGAGGCAGTGGTTATGTCAACAATCGCCACTTTGATGGGAGTAGTTATGGTACTAATTACATTGCCCTATTTCAATCATTTGTTTGATGTAGCTATCTCCATTGACCTATTTGGCTGGACTCCTTTTGTAGGAGGTGTTGTAGCTCTGATTGTTCTTCTTGCCCTATTAAGTGGAAGTTATCCAGCATTCTATCTATCATCTATTCGGGTATTAGATGTACTTAAACAACGAATGAGTTTTGGAAAATCTGCCAACCTTAGAAATGTTCTTGTTATAGTCCAATTCACAATAGCCGTTTTTCTGATAAGCGCCACGCTTCTAGTGAAAAACCAAATCATGTATATGTCGGACAAAGACATGGGTTTTGACACAGAAGAAATGCTGATCATAAGCGCTTCCGCTAGAGACTTCACAAACAGAGAAGAAGGCATTACCCGATTAAACACTTTTAAAAACGAGCTTAAGAACAAATCATATATCAAAGATCTCTCCATCAGCAGATCTGTACCGACTGAATGGTCACGTAGTTTCACATTTGTCAAACCTGATGGGTGGAATGGCGATCCACTACGAATGAGCTACACCTACGTAGACGCTAACTTCTTTGACACTTATGGCATTACTTTGATAAGTGGGGACTCGTTCCTTGCTGACTCAGAAGGTGATCAACGTACCTCCGTCATTCTCAACCAGGCAGCGATGAAAGCTTTTGAAGTTGAAAACAATGTGATTAAGATTGGAGATCACCGCATCAATGTGATAGGAGTTGTCGATGACTTTCACTTTGAGTCTCTCCAAAATAAAATAGAACCAACTCTCATTTTCCATCGAACCGCACAACATCCAGTTCACCGATTTATCAGTTGCAAAATAGACATGACCAACATTGACTCGGAGCTGGGTGAGATCCAGAACATGTGGTCCGAGTTGGGCGCTACTACCAGTTTTGAATACACTTTTTTGAATGCTAGGATCAACCAGCTCTACGAATCAGAATCACGTTTTCTTGGATTGATCTCCCTCTTCACTGTGATATCGATCATCATCGCAAGTATGGGATTATATGGGTTAACACTATTCATCATTCAAAAACGACAAAAAGAGATAAGCATCCGAAAAGTACTAGGAGCTGAAATATCCGGGTTACTGCAATTGATTTTCAAAGAGTTTGCCTTATGGATAGGAATAGCATTCATAATTGGTGTGCCCCTGGTGATCTATTTTATTAATGAGTGGGTTTCGGATTTCTACTATCAATCCGATTTCTCCTGGTTGACGATAGTTGAGACCTTAATTATCATGTGCGCATTGGTCATTTTTACGGTGGGCTACCAGTCGCTAAAAGCAACAAAAGCTAATCCAGTAAATTATTTGAAGGATGAATAGTCAATATTTCCATAGCTTTTTTATTACTTCACAGGTAGATGAAAAAGCTATGGATACTTGTGTTGTCTTTGGTACTAGGATGTGATCAGCTTACCAAAGAATCGGATCAATTATTACCTCCTCAGGAGACTCCACCTTCTTACTTAAGTTTTCGGGTTGAGTTTCCAATTCAAGAATTGGAAACCGGTGTAAACCGAGTGCTTCCAGAAACACTCTTTGATGATGCTGTTGCGTTAAAAGACGAAAAAGATACCTTGTTTCTGAAGGTTGTTCGAAAAGGAGAACTGTCACTTAACATGAAAGGTAATGAAGTATTTGCGTCAATTCCACTTGATGTAGAGGCTGCCATTAAGAAGAAAGTTCTTGGAATCACCTTCTCAAATGAAGACAGTCCTATTGCATTCTCTGGCACGTTAAGAGCATCCGCTCAGGTAGGTCTTAATAATAACTGGGACATGGAGCTAGCTTGTCAATATCGAAGCTTTGATCTAGAGGGAATGGATGAGTTCTCCATCATGGGTATCTCCTTCAATGTACAAAAAGCAGTTGAGAATGCTATTGAATCTCACACCGATGATTTATCCAATGTGATTTGTCAAGCGGTTCAAAGTGCCTTTAATTTCAGAGATGTTCTAAGCAATGTTTATTCTGAAATTCAATCTCCTTTGCGAGTGGCCCAAGACCCTCTACCACTTTACTTGTATACCAGTCCTTCTGCTCTAAACGGAGAACTATTAACCAACAAAAGAGATACCCTTTCACTTCATGTAGAATACCGTTCGGATATTCAGCTGTCTCCTAATGTAAAATCGGTAAATCCTAACGCTCTTCCAGTTAGAAAAAACCCATTAAATACCGACAATAGATTGATGCTATATCCAGACGTGAGAATTTCTTACTCAGATCTTTCTTCATTGCTTTCCAAAACTTTGTCTGGAAAGTCCTTTGAATATGAAGGATACGAAATCAATATCGAGTCTGCAGAGGTGAAGCCCTCTGGTCAGCGTTTGCAAATAGATTTGACTGTTTCTGGTGATGTGAAGGGAAAAGTGAAGGTAAGCGGTGTTCCGGTTTTGAATAGTGATCGTTCGATGAGCCTGTCTGAATTTAAGTATGAAATCAAATCTGATGATGACTTGTTGAACATGGCCGACTGGTTATCTCATCAATTCATTGAAGAATACCTTTCTTCTCAGGTGCAAATTGATACTAAACCATTTTTTGAGAAGTTGGATGAGCTTATTGTGAAGGGAATTGCGAGCACGCCAATGAAACACAAACTAGGTGTGAAGGTCAAGTTTGATAACATTCAAACCTATCAGTTTCGATGTACCGAAGACTTTATTCAATGGATTTTTGTGGTGGAAGGGTCCTCTCAATTAACACTTAAAAATGGGTTATTTCAATAGAAATTAGGAGTTATGCCTAATTTTCGGATTTACGAGATGGACCTATAAATAAGAAAATTGTATGAATGATATTTGAATTATTAGAAAATCAATCGGCGGATTTTCTATAGCTAAAAATAGTATGATGGGGTTCAGATTGGTTAAGTTAGATCCCCCTCCTCAAGCGGTTTGACTAAGGCCTCCTCTACAAGCAGGGAGGCTTTTTTATAACTCTTCAAAACAGTTAATAAACGCAGGAATAGCATATCCTGCATCTGTCAGATAGCATGAATTACTCAATTCCGCAGATTCAAATCCAAAAAGTAGCGTAAATCCGACATAGTAGTCATCCTCCTCGGGAATTTCTAAACTTACGCCAGAGGCTGCTCTAACAGGAATAATCCAAACCGGCAGTGACTCTACAGAGTCTTCCAAAACTAACCATCGATCATCCCAAATACCTTCACCACATGGATTGATAATGATATCGGCACCAAGTCCACACTGCTCACCCTGAAT
>CAXEKM010000077.1:0-6481 GCA_963996645.1 uncultured Marinoscillum sp. | reverse complement strand
TGAACTCCAATTCATATTGGGACTTTAGGAGTTGACGAAGATCTTTCATAAAAGCAGGTCCTGGATCTGGTTTGTCATATGGCTGATAATCAGGATCCAGCGATTTAAACAATTGATAATGCGGCAAATCTGTTTGATTATACTCATCGTGACCAATCAGGTACTCCATTTCTGGATATCGCTGCTTTAGGAAATGAATCAACACAGCATTGCTTGCTAGTTGTTGAGCTGTCAGGTCAGAGGCATCTCTTGCGATATTCTCGATTCCGAGACTCAAGTGATTGAATCCAATGATGTGTCTGGCCATTACAGAGTCAGGCATTAAGTGGTATATACGTCCATCACGATCTACCACATAATGGATCCCAACATTGAGAGCACTAAAGTTCTTGATGTATTTGCGATTACTATGGAGCGAATCCTTTGAAAACAGGTCGAGCGTCTGGTGAAGTGTCGGAATCACCGTGAAATGAACAACTATCATTTTAATAGAGTCCAGCTCATAACTTGCAGTACCATAGTTGATTTCCGAATACTGCTTAGTCAATTCTAATTTATGCTCAGTCAAAATTGGGAATGTATCAACTTTCAACGGAGTTTCAGTCTCTTTTACTTCGGCACTGACATCTTCCTTAGCAGAATTAGTCGATCTTCCACACCCGAATACGATTAAGCCTATTAAACTAACCTTCCAGAGACTTGATATATAGCGCATTTTCCTTTTCTATCTCATTGAGAAATGAAGTGGCATCATAAAAATAAGGTTGGTACCAGGGTTTCTCAGTAAAGTATGAGTCCATTTTATCTGTCTTAAACCGGTGACCATGTCGTGCGAAGATTTCATTACGCAAATAAGCTAAATCTTCTTTGGAGTAGTTAGATAGTTCTTCTTTGGTCAGCAATTGAATTCTTGCTTTTAGGTATAACTCATCTCTGTTATAAATTTTTGGCTCGTTCAGCTTTACCACTAACTCCTCGTTTAGATCATAACCATCATAACTCCGCTCATATCCACCATATCCATAAGGAGAAGCTGACATGTAAGACAACTCTACTTCACTACTGATTTGAACCTTTAACGAAGTTGGAGTGCCTTCTACGGCTTCAGAAACCTCTATCACCTCCAGAATACCAGCCACCATGACCGTATCTCCCATTTCCCGATTGGTAAACTGTTGGCCTGGCGAATAGCTTGCAAAATGAATTAATTGGTTGGATCGATTACTTGCTTCCAACTTCATCAAACCACGATCCGACTCCACGATTGTGTACTTGAATTCATTACCGTTCAGCTGGATATGCTCGTATTGGATAAATGTATTGTCAGTGATTTTCACCACCATGTTTCTTAAGAAAAAGAACAACTGCTCCTTTACGATTGGGTGGGCCAAATAAGAAGCTTTGTCTACCTCCACCTTTTCAACTGTCGTTTCTGGCGTTGCCTTATCCGTCTCCTGATTGCTTTGGCTCGGTTTGGAGCAACTCCAGCAAATGGTGATGATACTAAAAAGGATGGTTAGATTTTTCATTAAACTTTGAAATAATTATGATGATTGAATATAGCTCAGAACTGACCTCAATTTAATCATTAATGTGAATTCATTAATCGCTCAGCTTCCCCTCAAAATATTCCTTCCACTCATCCATCAAATTAGGATCAGCAATAAGCTTTTTGATTAAGTCAACTTCTGCACCATTGGAATTTTTGGCTACAGTAAAGTCATGAATGGTGGTTCCACCACTTTTTGACAAAGTCATGATCTCATCACCTGCCTGGAAACTCCCCTCTTCCAGCACTTCAAAATAGATACCTGATTTTAGGCTATCATGAAAGAGTTTGATCATCTGATTGTCATCAAACTTGATTCCTAACTTAAAACAAGGAAAACGGGGCTGAGTCACCCTGAGTACCACTGAACCGATTTGATAAACATCCCCTATCGAAACCTCTGTTTCCAACAATCCTGTTGTGGTTAGATTCTCACCAAAAGCTCCATTTTCAAAACGGTGCCGTGGAGCTATGGATTTCCAAAATTCAAAATGCTCTGCAGGATAAGCATATACGGCTTTGTACTGACCTCCATGGACTGTTAGATCTGATTGTGTATCTCCTTCAAGACCTAATTTGCCGACTTTCACCAGGCCAGTGATTGGTTCTTTAAAAATGCTGGTTTTAACTTCTCTATTTTTGTGACTAATAGTCTTGGGTTGTCCAACCTTAATGGAGAGTACTTTCATGAGTTTTGGTTTAGGAATTCAAAACTAACTCTTTAATACATTCACTAGGAAGTCTTATTCTGCAATTAAGAACGATTTTCACTAATCGGCTTGTAGTCAACCTCAATTCTTCGTTGAAGTCGCTCTTCATTAGCTTCTCGAAGCGGCTCAACTTCTTTCAAGGATTTGTAACAATCCATTGGGAGTTGTTGATAGATCTTGGTGCCTTCCGACTTCCAGTTAATCATCTCATCGGAGACTTCTTTGATGATCCTGGCTGGATTGCCAACCACTAAACTTCTTCTTGGTATTTCTTCTCCTGCCTTGATAAACGCTAACGCTCCAACAATGCACTCCTCTCCGATTTCCACGTTGTCCATGATCACGGCATTCATCCCAATCATGCTATTGCGACCTATGTTGGCTCCATGTACTATCGCGCCGTGACCAATGTGCGCCGATTCATGAAGCGTGACTATTTTATTAGGAAACATGTGAATGGTACAGTTTTCCTGCACATTGCATCCATCTTCCAGAATGATTCGGCCCCAATCGCCTCTAATCGCAGCTCCTGGGCCGATGTAGCAATGCTTTCCAATGATCACATCACCCGTAACAACTGCCATTGGATGAACAAAAGACGTTGGATCAACTACCGGTATGAAGCCATTGAATTTGTAAATCATTTGTACTTGGCCAAAGCCGTTTTGGTGAAATCTGACAATACCAATCGACCACTTTGCTCTGCTCGATTGGCTAACAATTCATTCCAATCTTCACAGCCTTCCCAGAAGATTTTCTTGAGTTCAGCTCGTGCTTCAGGATTGGTGTCTGCCAGGTAATTTGCTAGTTTGTCAATGGCTACATCCATAGCTTCCGCATCATCAAATACCTCAGCAAACAAGCCTTTGTCCAATGCCCACTGTGCTGACTTGAATTCATCTGCATTGATGGTCAACTGACTCATGGCTGACAAGCCTATTTTGCGCTGCACAGCAGGTCCAACTACGAATGGTCCAATACCCACATTTAGCTCACTAAGCTTAACAGCAGCAAACTGTGTAGCAAAACAATAGTCCACAGCGGATGCCACTCCTACACCACCTCCGACTGCTTTGCCTTGCACTCGTCCAATGATCAATTTTGGACATTTCCGACAAGCGTTAATCACGTTGGCAAACCCTGAGAAGAACTTCTTACCGGTCTCAAAGTCATTGATATTGATTAACTCATCGAAACTGGCTCCTGCACAGAAAGTGCGTTCTCCACCACTTCGAAGAATGATCACATTTACCGAGTCATCTTGTCCAGCTGCTGTAATCGTCTCTGCAAGCTCTGATAACACATCACTTGGCAACGAATTATGCTTTGGGTGAAAGAACTCTATGATGGTGATGCCTTTTGGGCCGTTATGTCGTTTTACGTAGGGTTGTTGCATTTCTATTTTTGGTTAATGTTAAGAGTGATTAGTGCTTAGTGTCGAACTTGAAATAAATTAGCAAACAACTTCCTGTTTACCAATCACTTCTCCACTAATAACTAGTCTACTAGTCACCACTAAACAATTCCAAACTGTCTAAAGTGATGATCAAAGTGTTTTCTATTCAAGAGATCCCAAAGATCCTTGTTTAGCATTCCGAATACGGTATTGGGTGTTTCTGCATCTGGATTTTCTTTGAAATATTCTTCAAACTGATCATATGCTTCCAGCAGTTTCTCCTTCGCCTCGGCCAAACTTCCATATCTTAAGTCTTCGGTTTCGCCTTTTCTCAACAATGGATGATCAAACTTCTTCACCATGGGTTCATAGGTGTACAAACTTTCCTGAAGCCGCTCAATATACTTTTCTGGTGTGTCAATCTCAGTAGCGATCTCACCAATGGACATGCGATGGAAAAACTCAATATGCTCCACCATGTGTTGTGGTGTCATGATTCCCCATTGTGGCTGCATGTCTTCAGTCAAGAGTGACAGTTTCTCTTCCAGATATGATCTACTGATCTCATCAAATGGACACTTTTTCTGAACCAACGTAAGAATCGTAGCAAAAGCGACTAACTCATCGTTTGCATCAAAAATCTCCTCATACCATTTCACCACACCTGCTGGAAACTCTCTACCTCTTGTGTCCCGATCAACCTTTTGTTTACAGGTTAAGCGAACATAGATAGTGTCATTATGGTAAATCGGCTTTAAGAAACGGCATTCATCCAAACCATAGTTAGCCTGTACAGGACCTTTGTTTGGGTGAACAAACAATCCCGCTCCGGCAGACAGCAAGAAATAGCCATGAGCAGCTCGCTTTTCGAAAATCGTTCCCTTCAACGAAGTGATGTCCGTATGCGCATAGAAATGATCCCAGGTCAGGTTGGCAAAATTCTGAATGTCATTATCCGTTACGGTACGTTTATGAGTAGTCAATGACATGCCAGGCTTGATATCCTCAAAATGATATTTGAATGGATGTTGAGGTGCTTCCTGTACTTTAGCTCCTGGCTGATATTGTTCAGTAATGGCTGTCAGAGTTGTTGGAGTACCCTGGATAGCACAACGCTGCAAATAATGCATCACACCACGCTTACCTCCCATTTCTTCTCCGCCTCCAGCTCGTCCCGGACCTCCATGAGTCAACATCGGCATTGGTGAACCGTGACCAGTACTTTCTTTGGCACTTTCTCTGTTCAAAACCAAAATACGTCCATGATGTGATGCTGCACCAACAACAAAATCCTTTGCAATGGCATCATCATAAGTGGCAATGGAGCTTACCAACGATCCTTTACCCATCTGAGCTAATTGCACAGCTTCATCAAGAGACTTGTAGGGCATGATGGTACTAACAGGGCCAAATGCTTCCGTTTCGTGAGATAAGGTCTTCTTGAAAGGATCATTATTAATCAATAACAAAGGCGAGTAAAACGCTCCTTTTGCTGCATCTGCCTCTATCAAATCAAACTGACCTTTAGGATCACCAAAAGCAACTTCACATTCCGATAAGAGCTTGTTAACCTGCTTGTTAACCTCTTCCACTTGTTCTTTGCTGACAAGTGAGCCCATTCTGACAGCTTCATTGGTGGGGTTACCAATAGTGACTTTACTAAGTTGCTTACCCAAGGCAATCTGAACATCTTCAACCAATTTCTCCGGAACAATAATTCGGCGAATAGCCGTGCATTTTTGTCCGCTCTTCACGGTCATTTCCTTACGAACTTCCTTAATGAATAAGTCAAACTCAGCTGTTCCAGGTACCGCATCTTCACCAAGAATGGAAGCATTCAAACTATCTGCTTCCATATTGAATGGAATGGAGTTTTCAATAATGTTTTGTTGTCCTTTGAGCATCCGACCCGTGCTTGCGGATCCCGTGAAGCTTACCACATCTTGCTCGTTGAGTGGATCAAGAATACCATTGCCAGGCCCATTCACCAATTGGAGTGCTCCTTCTGGCAATATATGCGAATCGATGATGTCCTTGACCATGGATGCAGTCAAAAATGATGTAGGTTCTGCAGACTTGACAATTGCAGGCATGCCGGCCAACCAGTTGACAGAACATTTCTCCAACATTCCCCAAATTGGGAAATTGAAAGCGTTGATATGAACTGCCACACCACGCTTTGTAACCATGATATGATGTCCAATGAATGTTCCTTCTTTGGATAGGTTAGCTAGTTCACCATCCACATGCCAAGGTGTGTTTGGAAACTGCTTCCGAAGGCTCGCATAAGCGAACAAGGTACCTATTCCCCCATCGATATCAATCCAACTATCTACTTTCGTCGCACCTGTACGATAACTCAATGGATAATAATCGTATCGTCGCTTATGTAGAAACATGGCCAACTTCTTCAGCATCATGCCTCGCTCCTGGAAAGTCATTTTGCGAAGGTTCTCATTGCCAATGGTTCTGGCATAATTAGCCATCTCCGCAAAGTCTATCCCTTCACTTCCACAAATACTAATGACCTCTCCAGTGACAGCATCGTATTGGGGTATGCCATCTCCATCAGGAGCCATCCACTTTCCACAAACCAGATTTTCGAGTTTATTCATTTCTTTCGTTGATTAGTTAAATAGTGATTAGTGATTGGTTATTAGCAACATGTTCCAATCTCTAGTCACTGATCACTAGCTTCTTTCTAATATCGCTGCATACCCTTGACCCACACCTACACACATGGTTACCAGGGCATATTTCTTGCCTGTTAAGCTTAATTCCAAAGCAGCTGAATAACAAGTTCTTGCTCCGGTGGCTCCAAGAGGG
>CAXEKM010000076.1:0-4544 GCA_963996645.1 uncultured Marinoscillum sp. | reverse complement strand
TTGAAGAAGGCTCATATGCCCAGACTTCAGATGAAGAGCCAGCTATGAGTATTTTCAATTTGCCAATCAATGAAACCACATACACGTTGACCCTCAAAGCGATGAAAACCGGAGGAAGAGAAGGTTTCTTGATTCCATTTGCATATCAAGGTTCTGATAAGTTTTATTGGTTAAACATTGGTGGTTGGAACAATACCAGACATGCTATTGAAATAGCTAATGAAGGTGCAAAAGCAGAATTTATTTCAACTGGAGGTTCGATCCAATCGAATAAATGGTACACAATTAAAGTTGAAGTAGGAGAAACAGTGAAATGCTACCTGGATGACGAATTGTTATTTGAAATCCCGGAGCAGGCTCCTCCAGTCTCAGCATCCGTGGTAAAAGACCAGAAAGAAAATGAGCTGATTGTAAAATTGGTGAACTCAAGTGACGAAGCGATTACGGCAGATGTGATGATTGAAGGATTGGGTGAACAACTTTCTGCAGACGTAATAACATTGACCGGAGCCTCAACGAGATTAAGAAATTCATTGGAGGAACCAGAAAATGTGAAGCCTGTTTCTTCAACGATTCAAGTCAACGATTTGAAAAACTACTCGCTTCCTGCGAATTCCTTCCAGGTAATCAGTATCAAACGATAAAATTGAAAGATTTTTAATTCGGAAAAGGATGTCTTAAAAGCTGTCATTTCGACTCTGAAGAAATCTCTCTCAGAATTTATATTCATTATATTTTTAAGAGATGGATTTCTCGACTCCCTGTCCATAGACAGGAAGACTCGAAATGACAATTTGAGGAGGCTTTTAAGACAGCCTTATTTTGTTATGATCATTTACTCGATCTATTTATTTTGGAGAGACTAATTGTTTAGCACTTAGCTAAGTAAATTCGCAACTCTAATCAATAAGTTTAGTTTATTGTTAGAACCTCGGAAAAGGAATGACAGGACAGATGCCAAAAACGATAGATCAATACGACGCAAAAGATTACATCATCATTAAGGGTGCTCGGGTGAATAACCTGAAAAACCTGGATGTCGCGATCCCAAGGGACAAGTTAATTGTCATCACAGGTCTGTCCGGTTCGGGTAAGTCATCTCTGGCATTTGATACGCTTTTTGCAGAAGGCCAGCGAAAATATGTGGAGAGTTTGAGCTCCTATGCACGTCAGTTTCTGGGCAGAATGGAAAAACCAGAGGTGGATTACATCAAAGGAGTTGCTCCAGCCATTGCCATTGAGCAAAAAGTTTCCACCAGAAATCCTCGCTCGACCGTTGGGACCAGCACCGAGATTTACGATTACATGAAATTACTCTTTGCCAGAGTGGGTGTGACTTATTCACCTGTAAGTGGCGAAGCAGTTAAAAAAGATAGCGTTACCGATGTGGTAGATTATATCATGTCTCATGACGAAGGCGCCAAACTGATCATCTCAGCTCCTTTAGCGATTAAAAAAGGCAGAACGGTTGAGGATGAGTTGAAAATATTGATGAGTAAAGGGTACACCCGAATACTCGTCGACGATGAGATGAGCTTCATTGAGGATTTGCTGGAAAAGGAAATCAACAAAAAACATCAATTCGAAATCATGATTGACCGCTCAGTGGTCAAAAACGATGAAGAGAACCAGTTCCGACTATCGGACTCTGTTCAAACAGCCTTTTTCGAAGGAGAAGGCCGATGCAAAGTGAACATGGTTGGCAAGGAGGTTCGTGAATTCTCTGACATCTTCGAATTGGATGGAATCAAGTTTGAAGAGCCGTCAGTTAACTTCTTCTCTTTCAACAATCCTTATGGAGCATGTAGAAGATGTGAAGGTTTTGGACGAATTCTGGGTATCGACCCTGAAATGGTGATTCCTGACCCGAATTTATCGGTTTATGAAGGAGCAATTGCTCCATGGAGAAGTGAAACCATGCAGAAATGGTTGGATCCGTTGCTTAAAAACGGCATTCGATTTGATTTCCCAATTCACAGACCAGTGAACGAGCTGACAGAAGAAGAAGTCAAATTACTTTGGACTGGAAATGAATATTTTGATGGTCTGGATGAGTTCTTCAAATTCTTAGAATCCAAAACACATAAGATTCAGTATCGGGTGATGCTCTCCAGGTATCGTGGTAGAACGACTTGTCCTGATTGTAGAGGTACTCGATTGAGAAAAGATGCGGGCTATGTGAAAATTGACAATAAGTCGATTTCTGATTTGGTGTTAATGCCGGTAGATCGATTGAGTGAGTTTATCAATACCATTCAGTTGACCGAACATCAGCAATCTGTTGCGAAGCGTATCCTCAATGAAATTCAGAATAGACTTTCTTACTTAGAACAAGTTGGTTTGGGTTATTTGACCCTAAATCGATTGACGAATACGCTTTCTGGAGGAGAGTTCCAGCGAATTAAGTTAGCAACTTCTCTGGGCAGTGCACTGGTTGGATCCATGTACATTTTGGATGAGCCAAGTATTGGGCTTCACCCAAGAGATACTGATCGATTGATTGATGTGTTGATTCATTTAAGAGATTTGGGCAATTCCGTAATCGTGGTAGAACACGAAGAAAAAGTGATGGAAGCTGCAGATGAAATTATTGATATTGGTCCTGCAGCTGGCGTTCATGGAGGTGAGTTGGTTTATCAGGGAACGGTAGCGGATCTAAACGGCGATTCAAAATCTTTCACAGCGAAATATCTGAAGGGAACGGAAGAAATAGCACTTCCTTCACGTAGAAGAAAGTGGAATCAATCGCTCACAATCGAAGGAGCGCGAGAGAATAACCTGAAAAACATCAATGTAGAAATTCCGCTTGGAGTCATGACCGCCATTACGGGTGTCAGTGGTTCTGGGAAATCGACTTTGGTGAAGAAAATATTGTATCCAGCTATCGGTAAGATGCTTGGATTGACTGGTGATGCAACCGGAAAACATGAGAAGATCTCTGGAGACTATAAGAAGATCACTCAGATCGAATTTGTAGACCAAAACCCAATTGGGAAAAGCTCCAGATCCAATCCTGTGACTTATGTGAAAGCATACGATGGCATTCGTCAGCTGTATAGTGAGCAACCTCTATCTAAAAACAACGGATTCAAACCAGCGCATTTCTCCTTCAACGTAGATGGTGGGCGATGTGAAGTATGTGAAGGTGAAGGAACTGTGACTGTAGAAATGCAGTTCATGGCGGATTTGCATCTGGAGTGTGAGAGCTGTCATGGTCAACGCTTCAAGAAAGAAATCCTTGAAGTTCGCTACAAAGAGAAAAACATTTCTGAAATTCTGGATTTGACGGTTGAAGAGGCCATTGGGTTCTTTGCAGATAAAGCAGGAATTGTCAATAAAATCAAACCTCTATTTGATGTAGGCTTAGGCTATATCAAGCTAGGCCAGTCTTCCAATTCACTGTCTGGTGGTGAAGCGCAACGAGTAAAACTGGCTTCATTCCTTGGAAAAGGTGGAAGTACTAAGAAAGATCATGTGTTGTTCATCTTCGATGAGCCGACAACAGGCCTTCACTTCCACGACATCAAGAAATTGCTTGATGCGATGAATGCGCTTGTTAATGAAGGAAACTCCGTTTTGATCATCGAGCACAACATGGAGATCATCAAGAATGCAGATTGGATCATTGACCTGGGTCCTGAAGGAGGAAACAATGGTGGTACATTGTGTTTCACAGGTTTGCCAGAGGACATGGTCAAATTGGAGAATAATTACACTGCTAAGTATTTGAAGGAGAAAATTTAACCGCAAACCAATTGATTAGTGGTAATACTCCAAAAAATATGGGAATGACCGGAGGTTTGATTTTCATTGGAAGAACTTCTTGTGGAACATTGGGATGAAGGTGTACATATGCCGCAACTGACATCATCAGTACTGTTGCAAGGTTGGCGAAAGTAAAAAGTCTCAAATGCTGTGATTTGCTAAACATATTACCACGGAAAACAAGCAAGAGAAAAATTACTCCTACAGCCATTTCTCCTAATTGACCTGACCAATAAGAAAGTGTCCGCAATGGCAACTCACTGGTTTCTACTTGAGTGATGTACCAGCTTTTAAAAGGGTTGACAAATTTCAGTATGCCGAACATAAACATGGATATTCCAAGGAATCCGCTGATAGCTTTTGAGATTTTATTCATTGTAAATCTTTGTTGATGATTAGTCAGCAAAGCTGTTACTTCTCTGTCTCAGCAATTTGGATTATTGGTTCGTAGTTAAGGACTTTTGGCTTTCTGCATTGGTACGATAATCCGTAGGAGACATGCCCGCTTTTCTCTTAAAGGTGCGTGCAAAGTATGCCGGATCATTGAACCCGATTTCAAAGGCAATTTCGGAGATGTTTTTTGCCGTAGTTTTCAAGAGTTCGCATGATCTTTTGATCCTCATTTCGATAAAATAATTGTTGGGAGCCATCCGGTAACATTTTTCAAATTCTCGTTTGAACGCAGAGACGCTCATACCACACAGTTTTGCCAATTGAGGAATAGTTATGTTGGAATATAAATGAGTTGAAACCACCTCCTTTAGGTTGGCTGATCTTGG
>CAXEKM010000075.1:0-9610 GCA_963996645.1 uncultured Marinoscillum sp. | reverse complement strand
GCAGGTTTAGCTGTCGGTTTAGCTCTTCAAGGAACTTTGCAGAACTTCGCTGGTGGTGTGGTAATTCTACTACTTAAGCCATTTAAAGTTGGTGATGTAATCGACGCAAAAGGTTACTTAGGTACCGTTAAAGAAATTCAAATTTTCTACACCATCGTCAACACTTTCGACAAAAAGACGGTCTACATACCAAATGGCAGCCTTGCAAACTCTGACATGACAAACCTATCTCAAGAAGAGACTCGAAGAAATGCATGGACATTTGGCATTGCCTATGGCGACGACTATGACAAGGCAAAAGAAGTTTTGAAACGACTGATTGAAGAAGATGAGCGTATTCTTAAAGATCCAGAGCCATTTATTGCTTTGGAATCACTTGGAGATAGCTCAGTAAACATCGTAGTTCGCGCTTGGAGTACAGCAGCTGACCTTTGGCCTGTACACTTCGACATGAACGAGAAGGTTTACAAAACATTCGCAAAAGAAGGGCTCAACATTCCTTTCCCACAAATGGATGTTCACCTTCACAAAGAAAACTAAAACAAAAAAGGCCTCAAATGAGGCCTTTTTTCATTTCAAATCTTTCAATCTCAATCCATATAGACAACTCCCTCCTTCATAACGAAAGATACTTTGCCCATATCATCTATCTGCTCCAGTGGATTTCCATCCACAGCAATAATGTCTGCCATCAAGCCCTTCTTAAGGCTACCAAACAGGTCACTTTTTCCGAGAATTTCAGCATTTACCGAAGTAGCACATTTGATCGCCTCCATTGCAGGCATTCCACCTGCTACCATGTAGATAAACTCCTTGTAGTTTTCTCCATGCGGGTACACAGCAGCATCGGTACCGAACCCGATTGGAACTCCCATTTTATACGCTTTAGAAAAAGTACTGCTGATTTGAGGTCCAATAACAGCAGCTTTCTTTGCAACCATTGCAGGATAATATCCATCGATCTTTGCTAATTCAGCAACAGACATACCTGCGGTAATAGTAGGGATGTAATAGGTGCCATGCTCCTTCATTAATTTCATAGTCTCCTCTGACATGTACGTACCATGCTCAATAGTCTTGACTCCAGCTTTTACCGCACGCTGCATTCCTTCATCACCATGTGCATGTGCCGCAACGTGAAAGCCCAGATCAGAGGCAGTTTTCACTATCTGATCCATTTCTTCTTGTGAAAAATGAGCACCTACACCATCTTTAGCGACACTCAGCACTCCTCCAGTAGCAGTAATCTTAATTAAATCTGCGCCATTCTTATAGCGTTGGCGAACTGCTTTTCTAGCATCCTCCACACTGTTAACCACTCCATCTTTAGCTGATGGGTCACCCATCAAATCTTCTCTGTAACCATTGGTAGGGTCTGCATGACCTCCAGTAATAGCGAGTGATTTACCTGAAGTATAAATTCTTGGACCAACTACCAATCCTTTGTTGATGGCATTTCTCAAAGAAATATTCACTCCAGAACCACCTACATCTCTAACGGTTGTAAAACCGGTCATTAAAGTGGTCTTGGCATGCTTGGCGGACTCGAAAGCAATGTCTGCAGGGTTCATTGTAAATTCTTTGAGGTATCCGTCCTTACTGGTCTCACCTTCCAGATGCACGTGCATATCGATGAGTCCAGGCATCACCGTTTTATTTTTGAGATCAATGATTTGATCTCCTTTTTTTGGTTTGGTGTAGCCTTCCTCAACTGATACAATGATCTTATCTTCCACCACTATGGTCTGCTCAGTCTTCATTTTATCGCTTACGCCATCGATCATTCTTCCAGCATATATCAAAGTGCGCTGGGCTTGGGTGCTCCATGCGATGGTTAGCATGAATAGTATAATCAGGTTTTTCATTGGTGTCTTTTTTTCTTTAAAATACAACAATATTTGACGATGCAACCAATCCTAATACATGAACCAACCAAAAACCAAGAAAAGTGGTAGCCCAGGCTTACTAATTGCCGCAGCATTCATCGGTCCTGGCACAGTCACTGTTTGCACAATAGCCGGAGCTAACAATCAGTTTCAGCTACTTTGGGTAATGATCATCTCAATATTGGCTACCATATTTCTCCATGAAATCGCCTCTCGCCTTGGCATTGTCAGCAAAATGGGATTAGCAGGATTGCTTAGGAGTCAAGTGAACCATCCAATTATAAGAGTCCTTTTATTAGGCCTTGTGGTTTGCGCTATCATCATAGGAAATGCTGCTTATGAAGCTGGCAACATCAGCGGAGCTGTCCTTGGATTGAAGGTAGTTGCCCCACTTCCTTTTGGAGGAGTTTTACTAGGTTTTATTGCTGGTGGGCTTTTGTGGACGGGAAGCCACAAAATCATCGAAAAAGCCTTAATTGTTTTAGTCGGGATAATGAGTTTCTCATTTTTGGCTACAGCCATCATCACGCAACCCGATATCATCTCTTTAGCAAAAGGAATGCTCCTACCAACTTTTGAAGACGATCAACTGCTGATCATTCTCGCGCTTGTGGGCACTACCATTGTTCCATACAATTTATTTCTACACGCATCCATCGCTAAAAATCACTGGAATGACTCTGAGTTGGCCGCAGCCAAAAAAGACACCATAAGATCGGTAATCATTGGAGGCATTGTATCCCTTTGCATCATTATCACTGCTGCCAGTGTGACGGAATCTAACATTCAGAATGCCGCAGATTTAGCTCTTGGCTTAGAACCACTATATGGTGCATTCGCCAAATACCTGATAGGAATCGGTTTATTTGCTGCTGGAATTACTTCCGCCATTACAGCTCCTTTGGCAGCAGCCTATGTTGCGCAGGGGTGTTTTAATTGGGAAGACAATCCAAAACATACTGGATTCAGAGCTACCTGGATTAGCATCCTACTGATTGGTACCGTGTTCTCATCAATTGGATATAAGCCAATTGATATCATCAAGTTTGCTCAAGTGGCTAATGGCTTATTGCTACCAATTATTGCAGCACTGATTATTTGGCTTTCGAGCAAGACGAGCATACTAGGTCAATACACAAATAAAAAAAGCACGACCATTATCGGTATCATCATTATATTGATCACTCTTTCTTTAGGAATAAAAAGTATCTGGTCCGCATTATAAACAATAATCAAATTCGGTGATTATATTTAAATATGAAGAGATGGCTCATCAACTGTGACATGGGTGAAAAAATCGGAAACGATCACCTGCTTATGCCGTACATTCAATCTTGCAGTATCGCCTGCGGAGGTCACATTGGTGATGCAGATTCCATGAGCGAAACGGTCCAGCTAGCACAAAAATATCAAGTTGAAATAGGAGCACATCCATCTTTCCCTGATCAAGAAAATTTTGGGCGCAAACCCATGAGCATGGCTTCAGATGCCCTAATCGAAAGTCTCGTCTCTCAAATCAACAGCCTGGAAAAAGTCTGCTCGGTTCTAGGAGCCAGACTTAGTCATATCAAACCACATGGAGCTTTATACAATCAAGCAATTACAGACCTGAGGACTGCCGGAGCAGTAGTACAGGTCATGAAAAAATATCCAGGCGTTACACTATATGCACCCTGGCAGAGTGTAGTTTCTGAATTAGCCCAGGAAGATGGAATTCCAGTAAAGTTTGAAGGCTTTGCAGACCGCAGATACGAACATGATGGATCTTTAGCCCCACGAAATAATAGCGATTCAGTAATCAACAATCCCAAAGAAGCACTTTCACAGGTGAAACAAATTACCAAATACCACAAACTCACCTCTATTGATGGCATTACCTTCGACTTTGAAGCAGAAACTTTTTGTGTACATGGTGACAATCCAGAAGCTGTCGCCATTGTAAAATTATTGAGCGAAAAATCATGAGAAACATTCACATCAAATCAATGGATGAAAGCAATCTATTGATGGAATGGCCCGGAGCAATCTCCGAAGACATCATGCGTG
Source organism: uncultured Marinoscillum sp. (assembly GCA_963996645.1). Lineage (GTDB taxonomy): Bacteria > Bacteroidota > Bacteroidia > Cytophagales > Cyclobacteriaceae > Marinoscillum. Next base: position 5,678 of record CAXEKM010000075.1, on the reverse strand, counting down.
AAATTGCCGCCTGGCAACATGCAATCGAAAAAAACCTTAGTCCTATCATATTAGAATGCTTTGCGGCATATAGAAGTCTTTTGATCACCTATGACCATCAACAAATAGATGCTGAGGATCTGGAAATAGAACTACTCAAATTACCTGTTAGCAAAAGAAAACTGCGATCCAAAAAATGGCAAGTACCAGTGTACTATGATGAGGAAGTAGCTCCTGACTTGAAAAAATTCTGTGAAGAGAAAAAGCTTACACTGAAACAACTAATTAAAAAACATACTTCTCCTCTGTATGACATTCATTTTTATGGATTTCTACCAGGGTTCATGTACCTGGGAGGCTTAGATGATGCTTTAGCACATCCAAGAAAGGCTACTCCAGACAAATCGATTCCTGCCGGATCTGTTGCCATTGGTGGTCAACAAACAGGTATCTACCCGACCACTTCTCCTGGCGGCTGGCATGTAATTGGCAATTGCCCTATTAAGTTATTTGATGTTACCCAGGATCCTCCATGTCCTTTTAAACCCGGAGATCAGATACGGTTTAAGTCTGTTGCTAAAAAGCAGTATGATAAAATCAAAGATGAAGTAGCATCAGGAACTTATAAATATCAGAAAGCATGAGTGGGGCAATGATATTCAAAAAAGCAGGCCTACACACTTCCATACAGGATATGGGAAGATATGGCTATAGAAAATTTGGCGTTCCTGTTTCGGGATCAATGGATCAAAACAGCGCTATCAGAGCCAATCTACTAGTCGGAAATCCTGCGCAAGCTCCTGTAATCGAAATGACTGTCGTTGGTCCAACAATCGTTTTTAATGCCAATGTTAATATCGCCATTGTTGGAGCAGACCTTTCGCCAAAACTTGACAAGAAACCTATTCCATTGAATACCCGACTGATCGTTCATGAGGGACAAACGTTGGAGTTTGGAAAATGTAAAATGGGTATACGAGCCTATTTGGCCATAGCGGGTGAACTTGATGTCGAGAAGATTATGAAAAGCACTTCTCAATATCCTCAAATTACCAATTTAAGTAAGATCACAGATGGTTTAGAAATAGGGCTGAAAAACAATCGATTCCTGGACGGAGTCTCTGCATCGGTCAGGGTTGACAAGAAATACTTCAGTGAGAAAGTATTGGAAGTATTTCCAGGTCCAGAATACAACCTCCTTCAGGAGGAGCAATTGAAATCAATCTTTGAGCAAACATGGACTGTTGGACCAAATAATCGTATGGGATATCAATTGATCAATGAGTTAATGCCTGGACATACTCGGGAGATCATTACCACACAAGTAATCCCAGGAACGATTCAACTAACCCCTGCAGGCAAATTATTGGCACTCATGCGAGATGCGCAAGTCACCGGAGGGTATCCAAGAGTTCTACAACTTACAGAGCTTTCCATTAACATTCTTGCTCAAAAAATGGAGCGAACAAAGGTTCAATTCAGAATCGCTGAAAACGACTAGTGATACAAATTACTACAGGGTTTACCTCTGTAGTAATTCCACTATTTTACTGTTCCCTTTCATTCTTGCCTGCTCTACCAAAGAATGGCCCTGACCATCTTTTATATCTGTATCCGCTCCAGACTGCAACAATAACTTTACAATCTCAGGCTGATTAAAATTCACTGCATATACCAAAGCTGAAGCACCATTTTCGCTTCTTATATTAACATCTGCTCCATGCTGAATGAGTAATTCTGCAATGGCTAAGTATCCTTTAAAACAAGTACCAATCAAAGCCGTATTGCCAACAGGATCTTGTTTATTCACATCCACACCTTTTTCAATGAGCAACTCTACTGCTACCAGGTTATTGAAATAGGCTGCCATAATTAATGGCGTAAACCCTCTTCCATCAGGTTGACTAACAGCTTCTGGATCATTTTGGATAGCTGCTCTTAATTCTTCCAACTGACCATTTTTGATCAGTTCATTCACATGAGTTGTTGCCGTATTCATTTAGATTCTATTTAAATAAGACTTTGTGATTAGAGTGGTGTGTTACTCTCAATATAACTTCGTAAATATGCAATAGTTTATTTCTATGTAGTTTATTGGGTGATAGGTTGTAGTTATGACATTAACGCAGTTGCGATACGCACTTGTTCTTAAAAAGCATCAAAACTTTAAAAAAGCAGCAGAACAGCTGGAAATTAGCCAACCAGCTCTGAGTGTTCAGATTCAGAAGCTGGAGGATGAAATTGGCATTAAGCTGTTCAACAGATCAGGAAGTCCTATACAGGTAACCAGAGATGGCGATTTGTTTTTGATCAAAGCCCAAGAAGTGGTGAACAATGCCAAGCAACTAACCACATTTGCTCAGGAACTAAATGACGATTACAGCGGATCATTGGAAATTGGTGTCATTGCCACGCTAGCCCCTTTCCTTGTACCATTGTTTAGCCATGCTATTCAGAAAGATTACCCAAACCTTCAATTAGTCTTCAAAGAACAAACTACGGAGGTTATTGTCAACGGAGTGAGAAGTGGCGATCTGGATGTTGGAATTATTTCCACACCGATAGATGTCTATGGAATACAATCCATTCCATTGTTCTACGAGCGATTCTACATGTACTCTTCAGAAAGCGGAGAAGGATCAAATGAGATCAAGTTAGAAGACATCAACTATGACAGGCTTTGGTTACTCAATGAAGGAAACTGTTTTAGAGATCAGGTTAATGACTTCTGCGATATCAAATCCATCAGAAAGGGAAAGAAATTTATCTATCAGAGTAACTCCATTGATGCTTTGATAAGGATTGTAGATACACATGGCGGCATGACCATACTTCCAGAATTAACTACACTCAGCCTAAACGAATACCAGGAAGAAAACCTAAAAGTCATTCATGGTAAGCCGAAGGCAAGGGAGATCGGTATCATAGTAACTCCTAACTATGACAAAGTGCGCTATGTTAAGCTATTGGAAGAGTATATCAAACAGAATATTCCATCTCATATGCTCAAAAAGAATGATTACGAGATTGTGGATCCAAATATTCAGTTAGACTAATTCACCTCCTCCTTTTCAGGTTTGAAATAATGAATTTCTAGTTTCAGATTAGTATTCATACCCAATTCTAAAATTCTTCAGTTTGAGTTGTTAGCACCAACTAACAACTGAAGCATATGGAATTTCTAAAAGAACTAAGTGTAAGAAACTACTCTTTGTACCTATTTGGGTGGATTTGCCTAACGGGAGCTCTTTTCTCATTCTACATGATTGCTACCACTACCACACAGGTGAATGGTATCAATGCCTGGATAAAACCTGCTAAATTCTTTATTTCTACCTTCCTATTTGTTTGGACCATGGGCTGGTTTTTAGGTTACCTATCGAGCTACAACCTGAATTGGTATAATTGGGTGGTGATCCTGGTATTAGCATTTGAGTTGATTTACATATCGATTAGAGCAGGTCAGGGACAACTTTCACACTTCAATGTTTCCTCTGCTTTTAACGGACTAATGTTCAGTCTGATGGGGTTAGCCATTAGTATTATGACACTTGCCACGCTGTACATTGGTTATCTATTCTTTAAAGAACCACTACCTCACCTACCGATCACTTATGTTTGGGGAATCCGTTTAGGCATTATCATTTTTGTCCTATTTGCTTTTGAAGGAGGGCTCATGGGTTCAAGACTATCACATACAGTGGGTGCCGCTGATGGAACTCCTGGTCTTCAGCTTCTAAATTGGAGTGTAACAAACGGTGATCTCCGAATCGCACATTTCATTGGAATGCATGCCCTACAAGTACTTCCAATCCTTGGGTATTATGCCTTTGGTTCGTTGAGAGGTATTGTAATAGCTAGTTCTTTGTACCTGATAATATCCATTGGTGTTTTAGTCCAGGCACTCTTTGGCATGCCGATAATTAAAAGATCAAATACCATTGAAGTGTCGAAATTTGAAGTAAACAAATCCTCTAACTAATACAATCAACTGACTTAGTACCGTAATCAATGACGATTCGAGTCTAGACTAAAAATCTAAACAAATTGTTTAAAATTTAGTCGACAAAATCAAAGCATTCATCGTCGTTTAACACCAATTCGCGACTTTCTCAAATTTGACAAAAATGAGATTATATTGAACATTTACAATATTTACAATTACCTCATTTACAACTAGTTAACAACTATAACCTAGCATAAAATCGCTGTTTAGCCAGTAGAAATCAGGTTTTCACGGACTTTTTAGATCAAAATAATACTTATCACTAAGTAAGTAAATCAGGTAATAGAATCACTTAGATTGATAACATTCTTCCTGTAAACCTCTGAAAGCGAAGCAGATAGAAATACTTATCTTTAAGGTTGCGATCACACCGTCTAATTGTATGTCACCAGCCAGATTCATTGCCACCGGGTTATTGATTTTGCTATCTGGCGTGTTGTATTCTCAGCAAAGAGGAGAAATTCTGAAAGCAGGAGACAGCTCGCTAGATCCAAATGGAGATGGGTTCATTTCTGAAACCACATCAGGATTTTCTATTGATGGATATTATGTCGATGAATTCGAACTTAAAATGTTCGGAATCCCAATTGCAGGTGATGGAGATGCTGTTGGAGATGTACAGGCTGGAGCAGCATGTAGCACCATTGATTTAGCTCCAGACTCAGCAGGATATGCTGTTTACGGAGTTTTGGATGGAGAAAACTTAATTTTCAGATTCAGACTAGCTGCTGATAGACCTAGTGTGGAGGCCTACACTATTTTAATGGATACTGACTATGCAGTAGGTGAAGATGATCCTGATTATAGCCCAGACAACCCGGGTTTTGAAATTGATATCACCTTAGTAAAGAATACTTCCAAAGGAGTCTATATATATGATATCAACGATGAGACTTCTTGTCCGACACCAATAAGAAATTACCCTTACTCTACTCACTTTCAGTCTTCTGTTGCAGGTACAACGTCATGTAGTGATGCTGATTATTTCTATGACTTTTATATTCCGTTCAAAGTTTTGGACACCCTTTTTGGGGTTACACCTCAGAGTGAACTTCGATTTGTGGCCTTAACCAATGTTTCTGCAACATGTGCATTAGGCGGAACGATATCTGATATAGGAGGTGTAGATGACAGTGATTATCCTGATCTGACTTCTGCTCTTAATGCGCTTTCAGAAAACCAGTGTCCTACTGCCTTAGAAGATCTTTGTCAGGGATGTGCTGGATTTGCTGCGGGTGTAACTCAAAAGCCAACAATTAATCAACCAGTCAAAGTGGGTGAAACTCTCATCACAGGAACTGCAGACAGTGTCGCCACGATATTTTTAAATGTATACGATCAGGTTGGGGATTTAAAAGAAGCAGCTGAGTCTACTGCAGACAATAGCGGCTACTGGGAAATTCTGTTAACAAACTCCCTAAGTGATGAGGATTCTATCACAGCTAGAGCTCAAATAGATGGATCATGCACCTCGGGGATTAGTGAATCTGATTTAAGCTACGCGGTTGCCATTATCAATAATGAACCATCGATAGCCGCTACCACAACCGATCTAACCTATACTGAAAACACCACTCTGGCACTTTTCACTGATCTCGTCATCACTGATCCTGACGACACACAAATGGATTCTGCCTGGATATCTTTCACCAACAACTACATCTCTTCTGAAGATCAACTCAACCTCCCTACG
>CAXEKM010000074.1:0-2172 GCA_963996645.1 uncultured Marinoscillum sp. | reverse complement strand
GTTCTTAAAATCCGCAATGCTCTCATAACAGCAAATGATGCCCCGACGCTTGGAATAACGGAAACTAGTATAACGATGGAGTCAAATAAATTCCATGGGCTTTTAAAGAAGTCCCATCCATAAGCATAGAGTTTCAGAAGTATTTCTAAAACGAATACGAATAGGATAATTCGATCTATTTGATCAATATAGGTCCCGAATGCATTCATGTATTCAGGACTGGTTTCTAATCCAATTAAAACAGAGTTAGCTAAAATTAAACCAACAATCGTGCGCTGAAACCAGGAGGTTTCGATGAGATTTCGCATCTTGGTTCGTGTCATAAAGGCACCTATTTAATGTAGGTACAAATATAATTTGCAGTCCCCAAAGCGCACTCAGTGTTTTTACGGATGGTAGTAAAACCTTCTAAGCGATTAGATTTTTGCAATCATAGTGAAGGCACCCCAATAAATAGGATCATTGTAAGTTTCCTTAATCTTCAACTGGGCATTGTTAAAGGCAGTCCGTTTATCCTGACCACTCATCCAGTTATTGTAAAATTCAACCATCAGCTCCTGGGTAACTTCATCAGATACCTGGAACAAACTCATGATGATAGCGTCAGCCCCTGCCACAAGGAAAGATCTTTGTAGTCCGAAAACTCCTTCTCCTTGTTGTATCTCTCCACGGCCTGTCTCACAGGCAGACAATACGATCAATTCAGTGCGTTCGAAGTTCAGGTTCATTGCCTCATACGCGGTAAGAATGCCATCCTGGATATTGTAGTTTTTAGTGGCATTAACCAATACATCACCTCCGCCTTCGGCTAGAAGTCCTGCTCTTTCTAACGGATTATCATCATCCTCAAATAAGATATTGGTTTCTTCTTTTTCACGTTTCTTCTGATCTTCAAAGAATCCATGTGTGGCAATGTGAATCAGCGTATAGTTCTGAGCTTTTTTGATCTGTTCCTCAGTAGCACTGGTTCCCAGGTAGGACTCTATTTTCCAACCTTTTTCCTTCAGTAGCTCATTAATGGTGTTTACTTCAGCTTCGGTACCAGGAAGTTGAGGAACGAAGACTTGTCTACCTCTGCTTGCTTCACGAACTGCAATATTCTTGTTGTCATTATTTGCATAATACTGAGGATTACCCATGAGCATCGCATTGAACACGTCTTGTGGTTTTTCTTCTTTTCTGGCTTTTCTAGCATCTTTTGATCGTAGAGCGGCTATAGTTTTGGTGCTGTTGATCACTCGAACATTCTGTAAATCAATCACAAATGCCGTATCGCCTACCATTAGAGACTCTACATTTATTTGATTGTATACGCCATCTGGTGATAGATAAACCACTTCCTTGTCTTTAACTTTTTCGTAAATCGGATCCCAGAATACTCCAAATGACTGATAGTCTTTGGTTTTATACTTAGTCAGGTTTCTATGAGCTAGAAAGTGTCTTGTTTCCATGTCCTTACCGTTTTTCAAAAGTATTAGGTAAGGGTTTTTCTTTGTCTCAGATGTAATAATCAAAGCAGCGTATCTAATACTGTCTTCATTGAATTTAGTATCAAAGGCTCTGTATCGAATGATTTCTACTGCTGCTTCATTTTCGTTTAAAGATTTGCGGATGTCAGTCCAACTATAATTTTGGTGCTCATAGGACTCAGCAAAAGCTTCCGACATCTCACTCAATTGTTTTTCTAATACGGCAATCTGATCCTTGAGTTTTGGTACATCTACTTCATTTTCAGCTAATTGCTCTTGATTTTGCGCGATTGTGGTGGTTAGGTATTCCTTTTTCTGCACCCATTCATTGAAAAGTGAAATCAATTTTTGATCCCCACTATTCAAGATACTGTTTCTTGTCTTGATGGAGGAGTTAAGTAGGAGACCTTTTGTAGCCAAAGCAAAGTCGTACATGTTTTCCAGGTACTTTTCCTTCTCCACACTGTAGGCGACAGCTACTGTGTTGTAAAACTCAAAATCGGATTTAATCTTATTCCAGAATTTTGCCTTTTCTTCTTCACTTAGAGTAGGGAAGTACTCTTTGGTATAATTGAGATATGAAGTAGTGGTCTCACTCAAGATGGATTCCACCTTGCTGATTTCTCCATTGATCCAATAGGCACGAGCTAATCTACTTTGAGTGTTCAAATAATCTGGGTGCTCGGTATTGAATAAAATTCTG
>CAXEKM010000073.1:0-2512 GCA_963996645.1 uncultured Marinoscillum sp. | reverse complement strand
TGGAAGAAGCTTTTCAGTACATCGTATTGCATGAAGCCATGCACTTTGGTCAAATGAAAATGATTGAAAAACTATTGGTCTAACCAACCTTTAAAGTCAGGTGTTTTCTCAGCGCTAATCACAATTTCTAATTCTGACGCTGGCTCCAATTCCAGCTTCAAACGCCCCTTGAAATAAGGATGGATCTCACTGATGGATCCGAAGCTTACAATGAATTGTCTATTGGCTCGCATAAAAACATCTGGATCCAATTGTTCTTCCAAAACTTCCAGAGTCTGATCCAAAGGGAATTTCTTTCCTTCTTTGGTCACCAGGTAAGTAAGTTTATTCTGGCTATAGAAGTAGGCTACTTTCTCTATAGAAACGGCAACGATCTTCACTCCAGACTTTATGAGGAATCGAGATTTGAACGACTTTTTCTGATTCTGAATAAGATCGTATAGACTTTCAAAATCCGCTGGAAACTTATTGTTGGCTTTTCGTTCTTTGAACTTATCGATGGAAGCAATTAGCTTATCCTTAAGTATTGGTTTCAGCAAATAATCAATACTATTCACTTCAAAAGCCTTAATGGCATACTGATCATAAGCCGTAGTGAAAATCACCGGTGTATCAATTTCGAGCGAGCGGAATAAGTCAAAACTCAATCCATCCAACAATCGAATATCACTGATAATCAGATCAGGGCTTTCATTGTCTTCAAACCATTTTTTGCCTTCATCAATAGACTTCAGCACGCCTACAATAGTAACTTCCTGCTCAATTTCTTTGAGCATAGAAACTAGTCTGTCAGATGCAAGCTGCTCATCTTCCAAGATTAGTAATTCCATAACAATCCTCTTTAAATCTCTTCAATTTCAATCAAGGGCAATGATGCTCTAAACACCTCTCCCACTCGATTGATCAACACTTCTTCGTCTGTATAATACTTATACCGAGCTTGAATATTCTTTATCCCTGTTCCAGACTTGGTTTTCAAATCTTCAGGTTTTTCATTGACATTATTCTCAATAAACAATCTCGCATTCTTGCGATATATCCGAATCACCAATGGCTTTTCTGCAGTGATGTTATTATGCTTTACGGCATTCTCAATCAACATTTGCAGTGTCAAAGGAGGCATCATGTACATCATGGATTCATCCTCATCCACCTCCATTCTAAACTGTATGAAATCCTGAAATCTCGTTCTGATCAAATAGATATAGGTCTCAATGAAATTCATTTCTTCTTCCAGAGTAATCAGGTCCTCAGCTTTAGTAAGAAGCATGGTTCTATACACCTGCGCAAACCTTCCCAAAAACTCTTGTGATTGATCCTTATCCTTATCAATTAGTGCTGCCAGGATATTGAGATTATTGAATAGAAAATGAGGATCCAAATGACTCTTCAGAGTTTCCAACTGTGAGCTCATGCTTTCCTTCTGAAAGCGTTCCATCTCTATTTCTGAGCGTTGCCAGTGATTTAGGAAGTGTAAACTGAAGTAAATAGAGAATACAGGAATGATCACAATGGCTCCGTAGACATTAGCAACAACCAACTGCTCAATGGTTGGTAAAAAATCAGTAGCTAATGCCTTGACAACAAAGTATGCCGCATTGATTACTCCAATAGAAAAAAAGATCCCCAAAACCAGGTGAAGAAAAAATCTACGTCTCCCAAACCGAGTCCACGGAAAGTAATGATCGAGTGTTTTAGTAATGAACCAATTACCAAGATAGAGTAGTACTCCTACTAGAGAAACCGTTGCTAGCGTGTAATAGACGATGACTTCAGGTTGGAAATACCATAATAAAACAGCAATCGTTCCTATCAGAACGATTGCTGCAATTAACTTCTTCTTCTTTAATATTGAATTCACCTGTATGTCTAATCAAATATGATTTCGGCAATGTCTTCCCACTTCACATATCGACCTCTATCATCCCGAGATTCAAAAATAAGTAGTCCATCGTTATGATTATCTACATCTCTTGCATCTCCTAAAAGCAACATTTCACCGCTTCTTAACTCTACTTGACTATACGCATAATTTTTAGGAATGATTCTTTTTACATGACGAAGGGTAACTTCGTATTCCACGTCATCATCTTTAGCATCTAACGTCTCTATTTCCCACTCTTCATCCAGATCATAGATTATTTTCCCCTTTATCTCTTCATTTCTCAATGTCACAACTTTGCCAAAAAGTCCTTTAGGAGTAGTATAAGATGTGTAAGAATTTCCGCTAGTAGCTGGTGTTTCAAAAGTTACCTGTTCAAAGTATTTCCATGGAATATCCACTCTACCCATCCCAGGTACATCTACTATGATTCCTCTATTTTCAGAATTAACATCATTGGAGCCAACGAGGTATAGTTTACGACCACTTTTCAATTCTACATCCGAACCATTACGGTATCTGGCAATACTCTTAATTTGATTGAATGCGAACGAAACATCTGCTCCATCCTCTGTGTCACCATCCAGTTTATCATCTCCAACCCGCTCATCATGATCCCACTGCACATAC
>CAXEKM010000072.1:0-3179 GCA_963996645.1 uncultured Marinoscillum sp. | reverse complement strand
CTTTTTTCTCGAAACAAATTTAAATTTTTGGCAAGAATCTCTTCATGTGCCGTATCAAATTTACCAGACTGACCGATCACTTCATGGCCCATATCCTCCACACAGAAAACTAAATCTTGTCTGATTATTGGTTCATCTTCTACAATGTAAATGCGGGCCATTTATGCGAGTTTGTAGTTGGAAACTTTAATTAAATAACGGGTACCTTGATTAGAGAATGATTGTACCGTGGCATCTAATTTTTCCGCCAAAGAGTCTATCAAAGTTAATCCAAATGAATTTTTACCGGGAACAGGATCGGAATCTAATCCCACTCCATTGTCAGACACTTCCAGTGTCAATGAATTGTCTTCCTCAAACAATTTGATTTCCAATTTTCCTTTTTGATCATCGGGAAAAGCATATTTCAGCGAGTTTGTTAGCAGCTCATTGATAATTAGGCCTAAAGGAATAGCCGTATCAATATCCAATAGAATTGGTGATACTTCTTTATTTACAGTCAATCGATCCGCTGTTATTTTATAGGATGAAATTAACGAAGACGTCAAATTATCAATGTATTCAGGCATGTCTATTCCTTCGATATTATCCTGCTGATATAATTTTTGATGGATCAGAGCCATCGACTTAACACGATTTCGTCCTTCCTGAACAGCATCTACGGCTGTTTGGTCTTTGATAAATCGAGCTTGCAGGTTCAATAAACTCGAAATTATCTGGAGGTTGTTTTTCACCCGATGGTGAATTTCTTTTAAGAGTATCTCCCGTTCTTTTAGTGCATTGGAAATGGTGACGTTTTTATCACTTAATATCTTATTGAATTTACCTTTCTGTATAACCTGCCAGGAGCCTAGGCCAACCACTACAAGCAAAGCAACAATTGCGAAAATATACATGAGCTTTTCTGACTCTTGCTTATCCAGTAGCAAGACATTCTGCTCATTCTCATATGCCAATGCCTCAATTTGCTTTTGCTTCAATTCCCCTTCATACTTCTTCTCCATTTCATTCAAGGAATTGATGGACTCTATGTTGAGAAGTGAGTCCTTAAAAAACAGGTATTCTTTATGTTCGGCAAGAGATGTCTTGTAATCACCCTTTAATTCATAGGCCTGAAATAAGATCTCATGTGCATCTTTGATATGAGCTAACACATTTCTCTCGGTTGATTTGGTCAGTAGCTTATTTGCTAAGGAAATCGCCTCATTCGGATTGTTGTTGATTAATTTAATCTTGGCGAGATTAGAATATCCCGATAATGATACTTCGATACTGACTGTCTCATCTTCTATTAATTCTTGATAGAGTCTCTCTGCATCATCAAGTTTATCCTGTTTTTCATAGATTTCTGCGAGGTTAATTTTATTGAAGCCTCGGAGATAATTTACCTGATACTGCTCAATATATTCGGAAGCTTTTTGGTGAGCTTCTACAGCTTCGTCATAATTGCCCTGATTATCCGCTATCAAGGCCAATCCCACATAGCCATATGCAAGCTGATCCCCATCATTTAATTCAGTAGCCAAATCGATACTCTGTTCTGTAAAAGAACGCGCTCTTTCCAGTTGCCCCATATTGAAATAGATGCCTGACAAATTATTGATAATAGAAGCATAAAATCGAATACTGGCGGTATCTGGCTTTCCTTCCACCAAAGTAAGTGCTGTCTGAAAATTGTCTAAAGATTCTTCATTCTTCCCAGTGCGACGAAGGACGTTTCCTATCCCATTATAAGCCCTGGCTAATTGGTAGTGACGTTTTTCATTCTGATTTAGGTCAATTACTTCCTGAAAATGTTGAATTGATGAATCCGCCAAACCCAGCATTCCATATGCAATCCCATATTTCAATAAATATTCACCTATCAAAGAGTCACTAGCTCCAGTCATTTCCTGTTGGAAACTATTTAATATTTCCACCTTGGTTTGAGGGTTCTCAACAGTATCAACTGATTTTATTTTCTGAGGCAGATCCTGTGATTGACAGGTGCAATAAAGGCCAATCAATAAAATAGGCAGGATAAGTTTATGATTCATATGAATTAGGCTACGGTTATCCGAATTTACCTAATTTTTCTATTCGTTAATCAAAAAAGGCCTCAATAGAGGCCTTTTTCTGTGTTTTTATCGATTTCATTAGTGTTTTACATAGACTTTGAAAGTGGTGATTTTCTCAGCGCCTGCACTGGTATCTACAAAGTTTAACAGATAAACTCCACCACTTATATTACTCACATCAAAATCAAGTTCTTTATTGTAACCTTTTTCTATTTGTTCCTCTTTAACCAAATTACCTTCCAGGTCAATTAATCGCACTGTAACAGTGGAACTCACCAGTTTACTGTAACTAATTTTCAGATAATTGTCAGCAGGGTTAGGGTAGACATTGAGGTCTTTAAAATACTTCCTGTAAAATCCAAGTCGTTCGATTCGTTCAACAACGATACCATCTTCCGTAACAACCGCCTCCAGCACTAACACCTCATCTTCTATTCCTCCTTCACCAATGGTGAATTCTACATAGGAGTCTGGATCCATTGGGATTCCGGGATATTCAATATTGAATCGATACAAGCCCTCTTCGAGGTTAGTAAATTCAAATCTTCCTTCTTCATCAGATTGAACATAAGCGTATAGCTCAAAGTCTCCATCTTCTTGTCCGGTTCTACCTTTAGGTACAAATCGCCTGACAGAACATCCTGCTCTTTTTACTTTTCTACGTGCGTCTATTCTACTTCCTTCTCCATCATCTTGCTCTACGGTACCCGCAACAACTGCCGTACCTGTACCAGGAGGTGGAATCTGCGCCATATTTAACGTATCTGTCAAATCTGTTCGTAATAAAAGTGTATCCGCCTTTGTCCATAAATCCGTACTTGGATAATAAGTAGGCAAAAATTCAATCAGATCGTCAGGAGCCACGGCAATCAAATAATCTCCCAAAATCAATTCATTGAAAGCAAAGCCAGAACCTTCTCCACGAATGATCTGAACGGTATCATATGGCTGACCTGCAGCTACAACTTTTAAAGCATATCCCTCTCCAGCGATAAATGGTTCACCACCAAGGTCCAATGCTGTAAACTCTAAATTTGCACTTCCCAATACCTGCATAGACTTACTGGTCAATGTCAGTCCTGGAACAGAATCATTGGTAACAGTCATGAAAAAAGTTCCCAT
>CAXEKM010000071.1:0-3611 GCA_963996645.1 uncultured Marinoscillum sp. | reverse complement strand
TGTTGGTTTGAAAATTCCAAGCACCATTATCTCCTCTGCTCCACTCGTCATGTGCTCTCATAAGCGGCTCATGATGGCTGGTAGAAATGACAACTCCTAATTCATCAGCCAACCGGGCATTTTCTGGATCATCAGCAGAGAATGCTCTTGGTCTCCACATGGCGGGCCACAGATAATTTCCTCCAGATCTTAGAATCAATTCGAAAACCTTGGCATAAAAGTCTGCACCAAATTCACCAAACTTCTCTCCTACCCAACCTGTCAATGCCGGAGCTTCATCATTGATGAAAATCCCTCGATATTTCACATCAGGTTCACCTTTGGTATGTCTACCTGATATTATATAAATACTGGAGTTCTTAATAATAGGCGCATCCGCCCACCAGTACCAAGGCGAAACACCAATTTGGCGAGACAACTCAAACATCCCGAATATAGTGCCACGCTTATCACTCCCTGCAATCACCAAGGCATTGTCCAGTCCAGCCAAAGGCTTGGGAACACTTGTGATTACAAACTTCTCCCACTTTCCTTCCAAATCATCCGTTTTGAACTTCTTAGAGTTGGTTAGGTGCTGAATGAGCGAACTTTTATCAATACTTCCCACGATAATCACTTGACCGGAAACGTCAGCAACCTCTTGAATTACTTTCACCGAATTACCTGTGACTTCTTCCAGATCTTTTCTGAACATTTCGGCAACTCTATGGACTCCTTTGTGATCCCCGATAGAAACTAGAATGGAGATTTGCTCACCAGGTTTGGAAAGGGTAAATCCTTTTTTTACTGCAGTAAATGACACGAAATCCTGAGCAAACAAACAGCTCAAAGTGGTCATGAATATCACTAACAGGGAAATGTGTTTTTTACCAATCATAATAATGCTTTTACACTCCACTGAAAGCACTGAAGCCCCCATCGATTGGAAGAACAACACCTGTGATGAAAGTAGCTTCGTTTCCACAAAGGAACTTCACCGCTCCATTCAGCTCATCAATACTTCCAAAGCGACCCATTGGTGTTTTATTGATCACTTTTTCGCTTCTGGAAGTCAGGCTTCCATCTGGATTGAGTAGCAGTTTTCTGTTTTGATTTCCTATGAAAAACCCTGGAGCTATGGCATTGACACGCACTTTGTCTCCATAATTTCTAGCTAGTTCACAAGCCATCCATTGCGTCAATGAATTAACTCCAGACTTGGCAATGGAATAACCCATGACGCGTGTAATGGCGCTATAAGTAGCCATAGAAGATATATTGATGATAGATCCGCCATTTGCATTTTTAGCAATCATTTCCCCAAAAACCAGTGATGGGTATATCGTTCCATGAAGATTTAGCTGAATCGCTTTATCAATCAAACCACTATCTATATCAAAAACCGTCTGATCTTCTCGCTGTGTAGCACCTTCTACGTTTCCACCTGCCACATTGAGCAAAACGTCTACTTTGCCAAACTCTTTAATAATCTCTTCTTTGATGCCATTGATGCTTTCCTGACTGAGTACATCTCCAATAAAACTCTTGGCTTTCGGCAACTCTTTCAATTGCTCATTGAGCGCATCTTCATTTCTATCTATCAGAATCACCTGAGCTTCCAAGTCATAAAAACATCTAGCCATGCTGCTACCTAATACACCTGCTCCGCCTGTTACTACTACTACTTTGTCTTTATAAAAATCTTTCATTTGCGTGTTCTTAATTCACTTTAATCACATGTCTTATTAAACAATCGATTGACTAACTCGATTAAAAAAATATCAATCAACAAGTTACGGTTAAACCAATTTCTCGGTATCAAATCCAGGATAAGGATCAATTATCTTGATACTTCCATCCTTTTCATATTCTAATTCGGTCACCTTAATGCATCTCAGGTGAGTTTTGCCTTCAGATAATATGGAATCATGATAAAATAGATACCACTTGTCCTCAATTTCACAAATGGAATGATGAGTAGTCCAGCCTACCACCGGCCCTAAGATCTGCCCTCTGTAAGTAAAAGGTCCATATGGACTATCTCCTGTGGCATAGCATAGAAAATGTGTATCCCCAGTAGAATAAGACAAGTAATACTTGCCTTTGTACTTATGCATCCAGGCACCTTCGAAAAACCTTCGTTCATTATCACCAGCAAGCAATGGTTTTCCATTTTCGTCCAGGATCACTGCTTCACTTGGAGCTTCATCAAACTCCAACATATCCTCTCTAAGCTTAGCTACCATTGCCGTTAAAGCAGGCTCATGGCCTTCAGGTAGATGGGCTGTTGGACTTTCCTCATGCTCAGCATTATAGGCTCCATTTCTCCATCGCTGAAGTTGGCCTCCCCACAACCCTCCGAAATACAGATAGTAACTACCATCATCGTCCTTAAAAACTGCCGGATCAATGGAAAAGCTCTCCTTGATTGCCTCAGGCTGTGCTACAAAAGGTCCTGTAGGGCTATCACTTACAGCTACTCCTATTCTAAAAATCCCTTCATGATCTTTAGCCGGAAAATAGAGATAGTACTTACCGTCCTTTTCGTGCGCATCGGGAGCCCACATTTGTTTTGCAGCCCACTTCACATCGTCCACATCCAGAGCAACCCCATGGTCCGTCACTTCACCATCTATAGAATCCATAGAGAACACATGGTAATCACGCATTTTAAAATGGCTCCCTAAGTCGTCAAATGCCTCTCCACCATCTATGTCATGGCTCGGATAGATATAAATCTTGCCATTGAAGTAATGCGCTGATGGATCAGCGGTGTATATATGGGTGACCAATGGCTGAGAAATTGCCCTGGTATTTAATTCTTCAAAATCTATATGATCAAATTCATCCGCCATAATTAAACTCTTTTAAGTTTTAAATCAGCCTCAATTTTGGATTCCATCTTCTTATTGATCTCATAGAAAAACAAGAGACCAACACATAAGAAAAATGGTATCGATGGATAAATACTTACCAATAGTCGTGTACCCTCAACTGCTGTCTCAGGCTGTCCTACAAATGCTTCTGTTATATCCTCTTTCGGTATATATTGGTAAATCCCCAGAATCCACGCAACTAAAGCTCCTCCTACACTCAGTCCACCCTTCAAACCAATCATCATGGCTGAAAAAATGATTGCTGTTGCTCGTCTATTGTTCTTCCACTCTGAGAAATCCGCCACATCCGCAATCATCGCCCAAAGCAATGGAATGGTAATCCCATAAAAGAACCCATGGAGGATCTGTGAACCGAAAATGAGGATAATTGAATCTGGGGAGAAGAACACGAAAAACAGAATAAACAACGTGGACACAAAAAGTGCTGCCATGAACACGTCTCTCTTGCCATATTTGTCTGCCAGCTTTTTTGAAAGAGTGATACCTACAATCATGAAGATAATTCCCCCTGCATTGAAAATTCCAAAGCCAGCGGAGATCGGATCATCACTAAAAAAGTTCATGCCTATTGCCCCTAGAAAGCCTAAAACAGGACTTAAGAAATTAGTTAATGCAGTCTTATCAACGTAATTCTCAAAATAATAAACATAAGAACCACCTTTCATTGCTAGTGTGACAAAAACCAGGAACGTAGAAGTAAGCATAATCAACCAGGGCTTGTTCTTCATCAAATCC
>CAXEKM010000070.1:0-2520 GCA_963996645.1 uncultured Marinoscillum sp. | reverse complement strand
TTCTCCTACACTTTTGCTGATCAAGAGTATGCGGAGATTTTTACCCAGACCATCAATTTCGGAAAGTTGCTAACAGCCTTCTCTTTACTAGCCGTGATCATAGCTTGTTTAGGCTTATTCGGACTAGTGGCTTACGTCATCGAGAAAAGAACCAAAGAAATAGGTGTCCGCAAAGTACTGGGGGCCACGGTAGCCAATATTTGGATGATGCTATCCAGTGATTTTGGAAGGCTCTTGTTAGTCGGCTTTATCATTGCCGCACCACTCAGTTGGTATATGATGAGTCAGTGGATTCAAAATTATGAATTGAGAACTGACATCTCGTTATTGACAATTGTTTTAGCTGGAGTTTTAATGGTTCTAATTGCAGTTCTCACCACAAGTATTCAAACAATTAAAGCGTCTAGGTTAAATCCCGTGGATCAACTTAAAGAGGAATAAAAGATGTGCTATATTAGGACTTTTTAAGTCCTAATGATTCTAAATGAAAGCACTATTAATTCTTAGCATTTGTATTGTAAGCTTCGCTGGATATTCTCAACCAAATAAAGATTTGGAAGGAGAATGGTATGGCTCCTATTCTTTTCCTAGCGGAACTACATTTCAAATGATTTTGTCAGTAGAAAAAGTCTCCAAAAAATCATTCACTGGAACACTTCATTGGCCAGATTATTTCAACACAATCACAACGGTGAATGGTGAATTTAAAAATGAGACTATACAATTCACAGAAACAGACATTCTTCAAGGATTGAATATGTCTCTTGGCACATATGATCTTAAACTTCAAAACAATCAATTGGTAGGTGGTTCAGGAGCAAATGATGCTGAATTCTTGCTTAAGAAAGGTGAAACACTAACTCCCGCAGAAATTTATGATTGGACTGAGGTTAAAAAAGAGGCCATCAGAAAATATGGAACTGTGAAGATTCTTTCTAAAGTATCAACAGAATCGATAAAATCTATCATTAATTATTCCAGCTCTGAATCCGCTAATCAGAAATCTGAAATCCAATTAATTACAGCCTATGGATCTACTCAGATCAAAGGGTTGGAATTCCCAGTATTCATACAGGTCAATAACTCTAACATTTTTATGGAAATGAGTTTTCAAAATAGTGCCTTTGTCTTCTGTAAAAACGATTCCATCGAATGGACTTATGATCCTACAACCGATAAAGTAAAAGTAAAGCCTATTGATAAAGCTTCGAATTCCATGACTGGCAATATGTTCGAAAGCAATTCCATTGATAAAGAAGAAAAACTAATTCAAGCTAATAATGTAAGCTTCAATGGCATTGAGGCAATTAGAGTCATTTCTGAGAAAGAAGGTGACCAAAAAATATCATTTTATAATCTAAAGGGAAATGTGCTTAGGAAAGAAGAAAAAAACAGTGTTGAGGATTTCTTCAATTATAGTTTAATAGATGGACTCAACCTCCCAGGTGTCTACAAAAAACTCTCTCCAACTGAGGAAATCATTCTAACGATGGATAGCATCGTAACATTTACCAGTGTAGATAAGAGCATCTTTGAAATACCCACAAAATATGAAAACAAGATAGTTTCTGATAACCCAGGTCAGGTTTACAATAAGAAGGGGAATGTCTTCTATGAAAATGGCGAGTATGATCAAGCCATCGAGCAATACTCATATGCCATAAGCTCAAATAGCAATGTCAATACCTATTATTACAATAGAGGAAGTGCATACCTTCAGCAAGGAAAATATTATGAGGCAATAGGCGACCTTGGTCGAGCCATTGAACTTGACCCAACATATCAATACGCCTGGCACAAAAGAGGATTTGCGAAATATGGGTTAGGAGATTACACAAACGCCAGGAAGGATTTTGAAAAAAGCATAGAACTAGACAGCACCTACGAAGAACCTAAGCTGTACTTAGGATTAGTTGAATTTAATGAGCAAAACTATGATCGTGCAAAAGAATTATTCATTGAACTAATTGAATTGAATAATTCGAAAGGCCTGTATGAATACAACCTTGGATATACTTACGCCGAAAGTGGCAGTGATAGTGTTGCTATTCTGCATTTCAACTTAGCGCTAAAAAAAGGATACGATTCACTGAAATCATACACCATGATTGGTGTTTGTAATTACAGGGAAGAACATTATGATGAAGCTAAAATTGCGTTTGAGTTTATTTATCACCAGAACCCAGAAGATCAGGTAAACACTCTTAATCTAGGGAAAACATACTTCGAACTGGATGAGATGGAGTCTGCTCAGTCATTTATCAAAAAATCACTGAAAAGTAATCCTGATAATGACGATGCGCTAAACTACCTTGGATTAAGCTATTTTAAAAATGATGATTTCGAGTTAGCCATTGAATACTTCACAAAAGCGATAGCCATCAACGATGAAAATGCAGTCTATTATGACAACAGAGCCATGTCAAAGGTTGGCCTTATGAATTATCTTGGAGCAGTTGAAGATTATACTACCTCCATTTCACTGTACCCAAAAGATCCGGTTGTTTACTTTTACCGTGG
>CAXEKM010000069.1:0-2970 GCA_963996645.1 uncultured Marinoscillum sp. | reverse complement strand
CTTTCAGATTTTGATGGTGAGTTTCAAGATCTCTTTAATGCTGAATGGAAATCTCAAATTGAATCATTAAAAAATGATCCGATCTATGAGTTTATTCAATCGAGATTAGATTCTATAAATCTTGGGAATTTCAATGAATATGTTCAAAAGGAATGGGATTATGAAAAAGAACGATTCAGTAGGAGAGCTTTGTTAACAGCGGCTGTACTGCCCAGTTTTGAAAGTGGTAATTTGAACGATATGAGCTTGGAAGTTTCCTTTCTTCAGGGGCTGAATCCTAATAAAGTGAAAAAATCACCAGCAAACCTGGAGTTGAAAGCGGCCTATGTTTTCTCCAATGACACTGTAATTGCAGAAGATAGTTTTGATGAAAGAAGGCTATGGAAAGTTGATGGAAACTTTGGTAAGGTATTATGGAAAGACGAGGAAAATGATTCAAAATTGGAATTGAAATTAGGAGTGGGGTATCAATCAATCAGCAGAGGTTTACGGGAAGATGAAGATGAGTCTGTTTTTACACTAAATTTTAGTTTGACTCCTAGATTGACCGAAGACTTATATTTCCCTATCGAGTTAAAATATGACCCGGAAAATGCCAACATACTTGGTAAGTTTAGTCTAACATGGAATCTTAATCCAGAGGACTAAAGTCCTCCTTTATCTCAGTCTGATCAATTTCAAAAAGCTTTTAGTGCTAATTTGATACAAACTCTCGCCATTTAGTTACCTTTAATTTTTATTAATAGTGAAACTAATGAGTGAGAGTCCTAATAACACTGGTAAAATTGTCGGAATAAGTCTTGCAGTGGTCATCGTCATCGTGGGAATTGTAGCGGGATGGTATGGATTTATCTATTTACCTGAACAAGAAGCCAAGGAAAAAGCCAAACAAGAACAACTAGCTAAAGAAGCTGCTGCAAAGAAGGCTGCCGAAAAGTTGGAAAAGGACAATGCTCGCTATGAACAATTAATCAAAGAAGGTGATGATGCCTTTGCTCAGGAGGATTGGCAATCAGCATATTCTAAATACTCTGAAGCTTCTGGGATTTTCTCTGACAGACAACACCCAAAAGATCAGTTAGTTATCGTTAATCAGAAGTTAGCTGAAATTGCTGAGTTAGAAGCTCGTAGGGCTGCAGGTGTAGTCGAGAGAATTGATGCTCGTACTGGAAGATATTACGTAATTGTTTCAAGTAGCATCGATGAAGATCTTGCTCTTGATTTCGCAAATCAAACCGCCAAAGAAGGTAATCTGGTTAAAATTATTCGTCATGAAACGGATAAACACATCTTCTTTAGAGTCTCATTAGCTGATTTTGATTCAAAGGATCAGGCAGACGCTGCAGTGGGTAATTTCAGTGCCTATGGAGAGGATGTTTGGGTGTTGCCTTATTAAGGTAATAGCGGGTCATCACTCATAAAAGAAAAGAAAGAGGTCATCAATTTCATGAAATGACCTCTAAATTCTGTTGTTAAGCTTTATATTTTTGAAGGCTCTAGTTCCATTGCTTCGGAATTAGCTATTGGTTTTCTCAAAAGGAAAGTACTGAAGAATACATTAAATGCCACTGCCAAACTGATAGCAATCGTACTCCAACCAGTGTAATGAGCTAATGCTGATTGGTGTAGGACGAATACTAAAGCCACACCCACAAAAAGGCTTCTGACGATCTCTAGTGGCACAGCCCATTTTTTGGCTTCCAAAATGCCTCCCCAGCTAACCACTGTCAAGAAAATCCCAATAGATAGAAGGATTCGATGATTGGCAATAATTGGCCATTGTAGATTCACTGTGATAAATAATACAATCATGGATAAAGTGACTTGTACAATCAAATAGGTGCTTGCATTGATCATAGGCTTACTTTGATATTTTACTTGCTGAGATTTATTGTATCCGCCTTTTCCGTAAGGTTCAAGTCCTCTTGGTCTCCAACCCAATGGCATGAACCAGATTCTAATTTTATCCCAGAAGAAAGGTGCCGCAACGGCATCATCCCAAAGTTGTTTCCAAAACTGGAAGTTGATGGCGATCGGATTCCAAGTCCTGGGTGGATGAGTTACACCATAGCACACCTCTTCATTCTCTGGCTCAAAAGAGCCAAACCATTTATCCCAGACAATTAGAAACTCAGAGAAATTCTTATCCAGATACTGAGGATTAACTCCATGGTGTACTCGGTGATGCGAAGGGGTGACAAAGAGCTTTTCGAACCATCCGAGCTTATTGATGTAGGCCGTATGATGCCAATAGGCAAGGAGTAAATGAATTCCTGCGATAGAGTAAACAGCTTCTGGTGTATAACCAATAAAGACCAGCGCCCAGTCGAAGAACATGAATTGAAACAAGCGTTGTGTAAAGCTCGCTCTTATACCTACAGAAAGGTTCATCTCTTCGGAAGAATGATGTGGCATGTGGGCTGCCCAGAAAATGTTGATCGTATGACCCAGTCGATGAAACCAATAGAAGATAAAGTCTTGAAGTAAAAGTAGGAGTATTCCTGACCACCAGGACAACTCAATACTGAAAGGAGTCAAACCATGAATGAAGCCGTACCATTTGTAGACAAAGAAAGCTACGGCTAAATTCACACATTGGTTAGCGATACCTGTACCAAGGTTGGTGACCGTGTCTTGAAATGGATACTTGCCATTTTGCAACCTCCAGGTAACGATGATTTCTGCAAGCAAAAGCAAAACCACAATAGGAATAATAAAAGCATAGACATTCATGAGTGGGTATTGTTAGTTGATTGACTAACCTACTCAAGTCGATCGTTTATTAATTGGGGTAAATGCGTGTTTGTGGTGAATTATAGCCTTTTTGTGGTGAGTTAATCTTTCTGATTAAGGACGTGCAGATAGGATTTTGAAACAGGGACGGTTTCATTGATCCATTTGATCAGTATGGATGCTTTGGTTTTAGAGGATTGGATGTGTGCAGCATTCTCCAGGTTTACAGCATAGGTT